>JBGPLD010000153.1:0-4549 GCA_041486325.1 Gammaproteobacteria bacterium | reverse complement strand
AGCGGCTGATGGATATCGCCCACCAGATGCACCACCCATTTCAAAGCCTCGTTCTTTCTGCGCAGCAGCTCCCTCTTGTTTGCGAGCATATCGAGATGCCTGGTAATCTGCGCTGAAGCGCAGGTGCCCTTCTTGCAGTACTGCGCCGCATCCACAACTCCACACAACGGGATGTCGTCGAAATGCCACGCGCTTCTTCTCTTGCCCCAGGGCGTGTCCTTGATTTCATCGGCCCAGTAGGCGATTTCACCGAGTGTGCCCCTCTGGGATGGCTGTGCGTCCGCCAGACGGTCGTACTTCAGCAGTGCGAGGACCTGCCTTCTTGCTTCGGGCGTCAGGTAGTTGTCCGCGATGACCCCCACCATCCGGTGACCTTCCTCGCCCCAGCCAAGAGCATTCTGCGCCGGCAAGCACAACGCCAGCATCGACGCAAGAATGCGCGAAGCGCGGGATATTGATGCGCGGCGCATCAGTTTTTCTCCGCATTCCGCCCCGCGGGCCGGCATGGTGATATCCTCGCCGCAGCGATCACGCACACACTCACGGACCATTCAAGGAAAACCCATGGACAAGCGCAAGGCATGGAGGGAGCAGGAGCAGCAGCTGGTCGAGCGTTGGAATGCTGCGTCGGAGCGGTATCGGGATGCCCAGGCGGAAGTTTCGCGCCAGAATCTGTCGACCGGCGGCGGCGCGACGAGCGATGAAATCAAGCTCAAGGCGGAGGCGGCCCTCGCCGAGCTCGAAGCCATGAGAAAACAGGTCGCGCGCCTCAAGGCCGAGTTCAGCGCCGGAAAGCGATATTGAACGCCAGTCTCCTCTCAAACGCGAATGAGCACGCTTATTGCGGCTGAAAACCGATATCGCGCATCAGCTTGCCGTACTTTGCGTAGTCCTTCCTGATGATGTCGCCGAAAAATTCCGGCGGCTCGGCGACGATGATCAGTCCGGCGGCAGTGAGCTTGTCGCTCACGTCGGGAAGCCTTATCGCGCGATTGATCTCGTCGTTCAGCTTCAAAACGATTTCGCGAGGTATTCCCGCCGGCCCAACGTAGCCGAACCAGCCGCCGGACTCGTAGCCGGGAACGGCCTCGGCGGCGGCGGGCGTGTCCGGCCAGAGCGCAACGCGCGTCTTGTTGGTGACGGCAAGCAGCCGCAGCCGGCCCGAGCGGACATGCGGCGCGAGGCCGCTGATGCCGTCGATGCCCGCCTGGACCTGCCCGCCGATCACGTCGGTGGCGATCGCAGCCGAGCCCTTGTACGGAATGTGCGTGAAGGTGAAATTTCCCATGACGCGCAGATGTTCGAAGGCAAGGTGAGGAAATCCGCCCTCGCCATTCGTGGCCACAGTCAGATTGCCGGGGTTGGCCCTGGCGTACGCGATCATCTCCCCCACCGATTTGAACGGCGCCTCGGGATAGGCGACGATGCCGAGATAGTTCGTCGTCGATATCGCGATAGGCGCGAAGTCTTTTAGCGGATCGTAGGGGATGTTCTTGCTCGTGTGCGGCAGGACGACGAGATTTCCGCCCTGCCCGGCCGCGATGACGTAGCCGTCCGGCGGCGCCTTGGCGACAAAATCCAGACCGAGCATCCCGCTTGCCCCGGGGCGGTTCTCGACGATGATCTGCTGCCCCATGCGCTCGGTCATTTTCGGCCCGATCAGGCGCGTCATGATGTCGGTGGTGTTGCCCGGCGGGAAGGGAACGATCACGCGAATCGGCCGGGAAGGATAGGACTGAGCAAGCGCCCCGCACGCAAGACCGGCGGCCAACATCGCCGGCGCCCATTTTTGCAGACAGTCGCGCAGCAGCCGACGCTTCACGGTTTCCCTCCTCGGTAGATTCCGGCGGTCCATTTTACGGCAGTCCCCCTCTTCGGCACGCGTGGGCCGGTGGCCGGCGCACGCCGGCGATCTATTTCAGGAAAAAGTTAGGCAACGCGAGCGAGAATGCCGGCACATAGGTTACCAGCATCAGCGTCGCGATGAGCGCGCCGTAGAACGGCCAGATGGTGCGCATCACCTGGCCGATCGACACCCCGCCGATGGCGCAGCCGACGAATTGCGTCGTGCCCACGGGCGGCGTGTTGAGGCCCAGCGCGCAATTGATCAGCATCAGCATGCCGAACTGCACCGGGCTCATGCCGTACTGCGCGCAGATCGGCAGGAAAATCGGCGTGCAGATGAGGATGGTCGGCGCCATGTCGAGAAAGGTGCCGAGCAGGAACAGGATGACGTTGACGAGCAGGAAAATCACCCAGGGGCTGGTCGAGATTTCCGCGAGCGCTTTCCCGGTGACCTCGGCGACATCGTACAGGCTGATGAGATAGCCGAAGGTATTGGAGACGCCGATCAGGAGCAGCACCACGCCCGTGGTCTTCACCGCTTTCGCGGCCGCTTTAAGGAAATTCTCCCAGGACATGCTGCGG
Organism: Gammaproteobacteria bacterium; assembly: GCA_041486325.1. GTDB lineage: Bacteria > Pseudomonadota > Gammaproteobacteria > Burkholderiales > SG8-39 > VBDM01. Next base: position 2,122 of record JBGPLD010000153.1, on the reverse strand, counting down.
TAAAGAAAGATCGTGAGCACGAGCGCGTAGATCACCGCGATCGCGGCCGACTCCGTCGCCGTGAAAACGCCCGAAAGGATGCCGACGATGATGATCGCCACCACGGCGAGTCCGGGGAGTGCAGCGGCGAGCGAGCGCCACACGGCTTCCCAGCCGGGGAACACGCCTGCCGGGTAGCCGCGCCGGATCGCGACGAGGTAGGCGGCCACCAGGTTGGAAACAGTGAGGATCACCGCGGGCAGCAGGCCCGCGAGGATCAGCGCCGCGATCGAAACCTTGCCGCCCGCGGCGAGCGAATAGATGATCATGTTGTGGCTGGTCGGCATGAGCACGCCCACCAGCGCCGCGTGCGTGGTGACGTTTACGGCGTAGTCGGCGTGATAGCCCTCCCTCTTCATCATCGGGATCATCACTGCGCCCATCGCCGAGACGTCGGCCACCGCGGAGCCCGACACACCGCCGAAGAGCGTGCAAGCGACTACGTTCGACATGCCCAGGCCGCCGCGGATGTGGCCGACGAGATTCTTGGCGAACTGTACGATGCGGTCGGCGATGCCGCCGTAGAGCATCAGCTCGCCCGCGAAAATGAAGAACGGGATCGCCAGAAACGAGAAGATGTTCATCCCCGAGGTCATGCGCTGGAAGACCACCGCGAGCGGCAGGCCCTCCCAGAGGATGGTGCACACCGCCGAGAGTCCGATCGCAAAAGCGACCGGGACGCCGAGCAGAAGAAACGCGGCAAAGGTCACGCAGAGGATGGTCAGTGCCACGCGGGCACCACTTCCTCCCCGCGCAGAAGCGCGACGATGTGCTCGACCGAGAAGAGCACGATGAGCGCGCCCGAGATCACCAGCGGCGCCTGGTTGAAGGCCTCCGAGATGCCGAGCGTCGGAATCTTGTAGGGAGCGACCGAGGCCGCGAGGATCGTCCCGTTCCAGGCCATGATCGCCCCGAAGGAGGTAACCAGCGTGTGGATCAGGAGCTCCATACGGTTGCGGACGCGCTCGGGTACGAGCACGAGGAGCGACTCCATGCCGATGTGCCCGGCGTCGCGCACGCCGACCGCAGCGCCGAGCAGCGTGACGTAGAGCACCAGCACCAGCGCCGTGCTCTCGGCCCACACCGGCGTGTCGTTCAGCACATAGCGGCCGAAGACCTGGATAGCCACCACGCCGACGATGCCGATGAGCCCCGCCACCGCGATGTACATGCACACGCGGGCGAGCGGCGCGGTGAAACGGGCGAGCATCAGTTTGTCATTCCGAACGCTGCTCGGAGTCTGCCAACCTCATGTCATTCCGAGCGAAGCGAGGAATCTCCCAGGCACCGAGCCGAAGGAGATCCCTCGTCGCAGGCTCCTCGGGATGACCGCGGTCGCGGCTGCGCCCCTCCCGCGGTCAATTCACCGCCTGGATGCGCCGGATCATGTCCTTCAAGCCGGGATCGGTGATGAACTTGTCGTACACCGGCTTCATCGCGTCCTGGAACGGTTTCTTCTCGACCGTGACGATCTGCGAGCCGGCGCTTTCGACGATCTTGCGCGATTTCTCCTCGCGCTCGTCCCAGAGCTTGCGCATGTACGGAACCGATTCCTTCGCCGCTTGCCGGATGATCTTCTGGTCCTCGGCGGAAAGCGTGTCCCAGATTTTCTTTGAGAAGAGCAGGATCTCGGGCGCGAGCGAATGCTCGGTGATCGCGTAGAACTTCGCCACTTCGAAGTGGCGCGAGGATTCGTACGAGGGCCAGTTGTTCTCGGCGCCATCCACCAGGCCGGTCTTCAGCGCCGTATACACCTCCCCGTAGGGCATGGGCGTCGCGTTCGCGCCCAGGGCCTGCATCATCGCGACCCACAGGTCGGATTGCTGCACGCGGATTTTCATGCCCTTCATGTCGGCGAGCGTCTTGATGGGTTTCTTGACCGTGTAGAAAGAGCGCGAGCCGCTGTCGTAGAAGGCGAGGCCGACCAGGCCCTGCTTCTCGCATGCTTTCAGGATCTCGTCGCCGATCGGGCCATCCAGCACCTTGCGCATGTGCGCGGTCGAGCGGAAGACGAAGGGCATCGTCGGCACCATGGTCTCGGGCACGACGTTGTTCATCGGCGCGACATTGATGCGAATCATGT
>JBGPLD010000152.1:0-4552 GCA_041486325.1 Gammaproteobacteria bacterium | reverse complement strand
GAGCGAAGTCCCGCCGAAATAGAACGGCACGTTCCACTTGAGAATCAGGAACTCGGGCAGCAGGCAAACCAGCGTCACGTAGATGGCGCCCGCGAGAGTAAGCCTCAAGAGGATCTTTTCAAGATATTTCGCAGTCTGCTCACCGGGGCGAATCCCGGGAACGAAGGCGCCGGACTTCTTCAGGTTGTCCGCCGTCTCCTTCGGATTGTATTGCAGCGCCGTATAGAAAAAACAGAAGAAAACAATCGCCGATGCATAGAGCAGCACGTAGATCGGCTGGCCCGGAGTAAGCGTCGCCGCGATGTCGCGCAGCCAGGTCGCGCCCTGGTGCGAGCCGAACCATCCGGCGAGCGTGGCCGGGAACAGAATGATCGAGGAGGCGAAAATCGGCGGGATTACGCCCGACATGTTGAGCTTGAACGGCAGGTGCGAGGCCTGGCCGCCATAGATCTTGTTGCCGATCTGGCGCTTGGCGTAGTTAACCAGGATTTTTCGTTGACCGCGCTCGATGAAGCACACTGCCCAGGTCACCAACGCCACCGCCGCCGAGATGAGCAGCGCCGAAAGCGGGTGCATCGCGCCGGTGCGCACGAGCTCCAGCAGTCCCGCGACGGCGTTTGGCAGCCCCGCGGCGATGCCGGCAAAGATGATGATCGAGATGCCGTTGCCAAGGCCGCGCTCGGTCACCTGCTCCCCGAGCCACATGAGGAACATGGTTCCCGTCACGAGCGTGGTCACCGTGGTAAAGCGGAACATCAGACCAGGATCGAGGACAAGGCCGGGCTGCGATTCGAGTGCGATCGAGATGCCGGTCGCCTGGAACAACGCAAGGAACACCGTTCCATAGCGCGTGTACTGGGTGATCTTTCTCTGGCCGGATTGGCCCTCTTTTTTGAGCGCTTCGAGCTGCGGAGAAACCGCGGTCATGAGCTGCATGATGATCGAGGCGGAGATGTAGGGCATGATGCCCAGCGCAAAAATCGTAAAACGCGACAGCGCCCCACCCGAGAACATGTTGAACAACCCCAGGATCCCGCCCTGCTGCGATTGAAACAGCTCGGCGAGCTTGATCGGGTCGATGCCCGGCACCGGGATGTGCGCCCCGATGCGGAATACAACCAATGCACCGAGCAGGAACAGGAGCCGCTTTTTCAGGTCGCCGTATTTGCCGGTCTTGCCGAGCTGGGGAGACTGGGTCGCCATTCTTGAGTCTTACTTGCCCTTCTTGTGCTTCTTCTCTTCGGGTTTCGATTTTGCCGGACGCTCGGCCTTCTGGGCATCGCCCTTGCCTTTCGCTTCGCCTCTCTCGGCCTTCGCTTTGACTGCGGATTGCACATCGCCCTGCGCCCGTTTTTCCGCTTCGGGTTTTGCGTCGCCCGTGGCCGGTCCGGGCTCAGGCTTGGCACTGGTCTCCGCATCAGACTGCGGTGCGAATACGGGTCTGGGCTCGCGCTTGGGCTTGGGTTGCGGGAGGGGTGCGTCGGTCGAGCCGCCCGCGGCTTCGATCGCCGCGCGCGCACCCTTGCTCACGGCGATGCCGGCGAGCACGACCCGGCGTGTGAGCTTACCCGAGACGATGATTTTCGCCTTGTGCGCCCGAGCCGGGACGATTCCGGCTTTCTTGAGCGCCGCGAGGTCGATATTCTCGCCCTCGAGGCGCTCCAATTCCGATAGCCGCACTTCGGCGGTATTGTCGCGAATCGGCGAGTTGAAGCCGCGCTTGGGCAGCCGGCGCTGCAGCGGCATCTGGCCGCCTTCAAAACCGACCTTGTGAAAGCCCCCGGAACGCGCCCTCTGGCCCTTGTGGCCACGGCCGCCGGTCTTGCCGGTCCCCGAGCCGATGCCGCGGGCGACGCGGCGGCGTTCGCGTTTTGACCCTGACGCGGGTTTCAGCGTGTTCAGATCCATTTATCCCTCGAGACGAACCAGGTAATAGATGCGGTTGATCATGCCGCGCACCTGCGGCGTGTCCTTCAACTCGACGGTCTGGCGCAGCCGGCGCAGGCCGAGCCCGCGGATCGTCGCGCGATGCCTCTCGCTGCAATTAATGATGCTCTTGACGAGCGTCACGCGGATTTTCCTGTCTGCCACGACGTCCCCTTCAGGAGGTGATTTCCTCCACGGATTTGCCGCGCTTGGCGGCGATCTCCGAGGGGGTGTTCATTTTCTTCAGCCCGTCGAGCGTCGCCCGCACGACGTTGTAGGGATTGGTCGAGCCGAGGCACTTGGCAAGGACGTTGGTTACGCCCAGCACCTCGAACACCGCTCGCATCGGACCGCCGGCGATGATGCCCGTGCCTTCGGAGGCCGGCTGCATGATCACCTTGGAAGCGCCGTGCTTGCCGATTACGGCGTGCTGCAGCGTCCCGTTTTTCAAGCGCACGCGGAACATCTTGCGGCGTGCTTCCTCGAGCGCCTTCTGCACCGCCACCGGCACCTCGCGCGCCTTGCCCTTGCCCATGCCGACCGCACCGTTGCCGTCCCCGACCACGGTGAGCGCGGCAAAGCCGAGGATCCGGCCGCCTTTCACCACCTTGGTGACGCGGTTCACGGACACCATCTTCTCCTTCAGCCCGTCCGTGCGCTGGCCGCCGCCCTGCATCCTGGGTTGCATTCTCGCCATCGTGATTCCTTTGTTTTCCTATTCTAATGTGGAGGGTTCTACAAGGGGACGTCGCCACCTCGTTCGATCACCTTCCCGCCTAAATCTTGAGGCCGGCTTCGCGCGCTGCTTCCGCGAGCGCTTTAACCCGGCCATGATACTTGTAACCCGAGCGATCAAACGCTACGGTCTGGATGCCGAGGCTCTTCGCCTTTTCGGCGATACGCGTGCCGACCGCCGCCGCGGCCGCCTTGGTGCCGCCGCGCGGGATCTTCGAGCGCACCTCCTTCTCCGCGGTGGACGCAAAGGTCAGCACCTTGGTGCCATCGGCCGAGTACACCTGCGCGTAGATATGGCCGTTCGAGCGGTGCACGGCCAGCCGCACCGTCGCCTGCTCGCGAATCCTGCGACGCGTCTGCGCCGCCCGGCGAAGTCTTGCTGCTCTCTTGTCGATCATCGCGCCAGCTCCTACTTCTTCTTGGTCTCTTTCAGGACCACCTGCTCGTCGGCATACCGGACGCCCTTGCCCTTGTAAGGCTCCGGCGAGCGGTAAGCTCGCACTTCCGCAGCGACCTGCCCGACGAGCTGCTTGTCCAGACCCTTGATGATGATCTCAGTCTGTGACGGCGTTTCGACCTTGATCCCCTTCGGCATCTGGTGCACCACGGGGTGCGAGAATCCGAGCGAAAGATTGAGCTTGTCGCCTTGCGCCTGCGCCCGGTAGCCGACGCCCACGAGCGTCAACCGTCTCTCAAAGCCCTTGGTCACGCCCAGGACCATGTTGTTCACGAGCGCCCGAAGGGTTCCGGACATGGCGTTGGCCTCATCGGAGTCGCCGACCGCCTTGAAAACTATTTTCTCGCCGTCCTTCTCGAGCTTGACGTCGCTGCGCAGGCGCTGCATCAGCGTCCCGAGCGGGCCCTTTATCGAAAGTGACTCGGTGGCAAGCGTCGCCTCGACGCCCTTGGGCAGGCTTACAGGATATTTTGCGATACGCGACATGGCCGGCGCCTCACGCCACTATGCAAAGAACTTCGCCGCCGACGCCGGTTGCGCGCGCCTTCCGGTCGGTCATCACGCCGCGGGAGGTGGAAACGATCGCAACTCCTAAACCGTTCATCACCTTGGGCAGGTCGTCACGGCCTCTGTAGATGCGGAGGCCCGGCCGGCTCACGCGTTCAATTCTTTCGATCACCGGCTCCCCGGCATAGTACTTGAGGCCGATCTCCAGCTCGTGCTTGCTGTCTTTCTCGCGCACCACGAAACCGTCGATGTAGCCCTCGTCCTTCAGCACCTGGGCAATCGAAACCTTGAGCTTCGAGGACGGCATGCTGGCCATGGTCTTGCCGACCATCTGCGCATTGCGAATGCGGGTCAGCATATCGGCGATAGGGTCGGTCATGCTCATGCAGAGCCTCCTTCTACCAGCTGGCCTTGATGACGCCCGGGATTTCCCCGCGCATCGCGATCTCGCGCAGCTTGCTGCGCCCAAGACCGAACTTGCGGAACACCCCGCGTGCCCTGCCGGTCAGCTTGCAGCGGTTGCGCAGCCGCACCGGCGAAGAATTCCGCGGCAGTTGCTGGAGCTTCTCGCGCGCCTCCTGCCGCTCCTCGTCGGAGCGCTTGACGTCGTTGATGGTGGCGAACAGCGCCGCGCGGCGGGCGGCGAATTTCGCCACCGTCTTGCGGCGCTTCTCTTCGCGGTTGATGACGGCGGTCTTGGCCATAGCTACCTCAGGTTTTGAATGGAAAGCGAAAGGCCACGAGCAGCGCGCGGGCTTCGTCGTCGGTCTTCGCCGTGGTCGTGATGCTGATGTTGAGCCCCCGCAGCGAGTCGATCTTGTCGTATTCGATCTCGGGAAAGATGATCTGTTCCTTGACGCCGAGGCTGTAGTTGCCGCCGCCGTCGAAAGCCCGGGATGAAATTCCGCGGAAGTCCCGAATGCGTGG
>JBGPLD010000151.1:0-4562 GCA_041486325.1 Gammaproteobacteria bacterium | reverse complement strand
TCTTCGGCGAGCTGGCCGAACGGCGTGCCCGTCCTGCTGTTGATGAGCTGGACAACGCCGATCAAATCGCTGTTGGTCTGATCCAGGACCGGCGAAACCAGCATCTGCTTGGTGCGGTATCCCGTGCGTTTGTCGACTTCCTGCAGGAATCGAAGGCTCGGGTTGTGGGATCTGAGCTCGCCTTCGTCGTAGACGTCCCTGACATTGAGCATCTTCTTGGACAGGGCGACATAGCCCGCGATCGAGTGCTCGGCGATGGGCAGCCTCAGGTCCTTGAACGAATTGAGGCCGGTCTTGATCTTCGAGACAATCGTCTGCCTGTCGTCGCCGACGGTATAAATGGTAAGCCGGTCGGCGTGGAACAAAGTGCAGATGTCTGCGCTCACCTCCAGCATGATTTCGTCCACGTTGCTGGTCGCGTGGATCTTGTTGGTGACGGTCTGGAGGTTTTTCTGAAACGCAAGCCGGCTGTTGACGTCTGCCGCCGTGCCAGGACGAGAGTGAAGTACCGCGCTCATGAGCAATCCGCCTTAACTGAGATTAACCATCCGAAAAATCCGGAGAACCGCCTACTCTACCACCTGTTTCGGGGATGCCGATCGACAGATCCGGCTTTGCGGGCATTTTTTGGCAAGAATCACTCCGATTTCCTGCCCGACAATCGTAGCGGTTGTACCGTTACAATTCAACATTCGTGCCCCCACGCACGACGCTCACGGCCCTTTCCCCTCCCCCAGAGGCCCCCTGCCAGAAGAAACGCCCGGTAGCCGCGTTGCGCCGCTCGCTCTACCCTCTTATCAAAATTCGAAAACCTGATTGTTCTGAAGCATGCGCGGACGGTACTCGCCGGCAGCCTCCTCGATTTCCTGCATCGTGAGCTCGATTTCGCCCGGCTTCAGATGCGTGACGTAGATCTCCGCGCTGCGCTCGAGCTTGGCCAGTTCTTCCGCGAGCATGCTGGGGCAAAGATGCTTCGAAGTAATCGCCAGTTGCTTCTCGCGATTGCAGAAAGCGGTCTCGACGATGAGGTATTTCAGGTTTGAAATCTTGTTGACTGCGGCCCACAGAGGATCGTTGACGGTGGTATCGCCCGTGAAAACCAGGCTCCCTTCGCCGGAATCGAGATGGTAACCGACCGCGGGCACAACGTGATTGGCCGGCAGCACGGTGAGCCTGCGCCCGTGCATCTCTATGGTTTCGCCGACCTGAATCTCCCGGTACTGCATGAACGGCTTCTCCGGACTCGGAATTTGCGCGAAATCGGGCCAGATGCTCCAGTTGAAGATGTGATTGCGGATGATCTTATTCGTCGCCGGAAGGGCCCAGACAGTGAGCGGAGCGTTTCGCATACCGCCGACGGTATCGACCAGGAATGGAATGCTCGAGACATGATCGAGGTGGGAGTGGGTGAGGAAGACATGATCGATCAGGCTCAGCTCGGTAAGCGACAGATCGGCCACACCGGTTCCGGCGTCGATCAGGATGTCGTGGTCAAGCAGCATGGAGGTGGTGCGCAGGTGCCGTCCCCCTATCCCGCCGCTACATCCCAGCACTCGTAGCTTCATGGGAACGCGTCCACTGTCACTACTCGCCGAGCTCGGTCACTCCATTCCCGCCATTGCGGCAGGACCGCCCGGCGGTGAAAGGGCTCTGCGCGCATAAACCTGATAGAGGGCGCACCCTTGGTGAACGCGCTGCATCCGGATTTTATTCTGATTCAAGCCCCTTCCCCCGGATCAGCCGGATACAAAGCTTGAACTAAGTCCTGATGAAAAATTCCATTTTGACCCCTGCCAGCTCGATCATGTCGTGGTCGTTTAGGGCGCGTGCCTGTGCGTCTAGGGTCTTGCCGTTCACGACAGGGAAGTTGGCGCCCTCGACGTGGGTAATGAAGTACCCTTGCGGCCGCCGGGTGATGACGGCGACCTGAACCCCGGGCTTGCCCAACGTCGTCAGCGGCTTGGTGAGCTCCACTTCCCTTCCGGCGTTGGCGCCGGAAAGGAGCTGCAGCACTCCGGGCTTTTGAGCTGCTCCCGCCGCCGGCGCCGCGCCGCCCATCGCGGCCTGATTCACCACAGTGTCGCCAAGGCTCTTGGAGCTCGCAACGGCGGAAGCCACTGCGGGAGCGGTCATTGCGGCGGGGCCCGCAGTTGTGGGCGCGGTTGCGGGACCGGTTGCGGGAGCCGCCGCATGAGGTGCCGAGGGCGCGGCAGCCGCGGGTCTCGCCGCGCCGGGCAACGCCGAAACCTTTGTGGCGCCAGGTCGGAGCACCATTGTCTTCTCGAAATCCGCCGCGCCGGCATGGCCTGCCGGATTTTCGTTGACGAACTTGAGCTTGTACTTGCCCAACTCGACGACATCATTATTCTGCAGGAAGTGTTTTTTGACCGGCTGGCCGTTGACGATCGTCCCGTTGGTGCTGCCGAGGTCCTCGAGGAACGAGTCCTGCAGGATCGTGACGATAACGGCATGCTCTCCGCTCACCGCCAGATTGTCGATCTGGATATCGTTGTGCGGCCTGCGGCCGATGGTGGTGCGTTCCTTGGTCAAGGAAATTTCCTTGAGAACCAGGCTGTCCATACTGAGTATCAGCTTCGCCATAGCAGTATCCCTCTGCTCAAACTATCTAAACCAGCCCAATACCTTGCCCATGATGCCGCGCGGCACGGCGAAGTCCTTCAGCACCTTGATCAAAATCACCGAGATATTGTCCCGTCCGCCATTGTCGTTCGCCTGCTGCACAAGCTGTTGCGCACACAGGCTGAGGTTGGCGCCCAGCGTTTGCAGTGCCAAGACGATGTCCGCGTCGCTAACCATATCACAAAGACCGTCCGAACAGAGCAGGTAGATGTCTCCGGGCAGCGTATCGTAGTCGTGAATCTCCGGCTCCACAATCGAGTCGATGCCCAGCGCGCGCGTAACCAGATTTTTGTTTTGCGACTGCTTCGCCTGCTCCGCGGTGATCATGCCGCGATCGATCTGCTCCTGAAGCAGCGAATGGTCCTTGGTCATCTGCCGAAATTCTTCCCCGCGCAGCCGGTAAAGGCGCGAGTCCCCTATATGGGCGACCGTCATCCTGTTGTCGTTGAACAATACAACCACCAGCGTCGTGCCCATTCCCGCGTACTGGGGCTGGCTTTGCGAAGCCTGGTAAATCGACGTGTTTGCCTTCCCGATCTGTTCCCGAAGCAGCTCTTGCGCGAGCGCCTGTCCGTCGAGCTCGTCGTCGGCGCCGATTGCCTTTTCCTCCAGCAGCCGCTGCAATTCCGTGACGATAACTGTCGTCGCCATCCCGCTCGCCACCTCGCCAGCGTTGTATCCGCCCATGCCGTCGGCCAGAATCACCAGACCGTTTTCCTCGTCCAGGGCGATCGAATCCTCGTTATGAGATCTGACCATACCCGGATCGGTGCAACTTGCGAATTCCAGGGCAGCTGACGGGATCATTATGTCGACGTGTCTCAGAGGCTGATGTCGACGCGGGACCCTGCCAGCGCGAATTCGCTTCCGCTCAAGCTCGCGCGCAATGCTGCCGCAAATTCCTCCCCCGTCTGGTAGCGACGATCGAGGTCCTTGCTCAGGACCTTGTCGAGAAAAGAAACGAACGCCGGCGGCAGATGCGCATTGAACTGAAGGATGTCCGGGGCTTGTTCGCTGGCGATCTTGAACATGAGCTGCGCCATGGAGTCCCCCTCGAACGGCAGCTTGCCGCAGGCGAGCTGATACAGACTGACCGCGAGCGAAAACAGATCGCTGCGGCCATCGATTTTCTTCCCGGCGAGCTGCTCCGGCGACATGTAGGAAGGCGTTCCAAGCACCATGCCCGTTCTTGTCTTCGACGAGTCGGTGATGCGCGCGATACCGAAGTCCGTGACCTTCACTACGTCGCTGTCGGGCTCGAACATGATATTGGCGGGCTTGACATCACGGTGCACCACGTTCTGCCTGTGCGCATAGCCGAGAGCGTCAGCGACACGCGCCACAATCGACACTACCTTTTCCAGCGGCAGCGTATCGCCCTGCTTGATGAACGGCACCAAGTCTCTGCCCTTGAGCAGCTCCATGGCGATGTAGCACAAATCGTGCTCCTCGCCCGCGTCATAGATGGTGACGATGTTGGGGTGCGATAGGCGCCCGGCAGTCTCCGCCTCGCGGAAAAAACGCTCTTTGACCTCCGCGAGCTCGTCGGCCTCGAACTCCTGCGAGAGCGCCAGGGTCTTGATCGCTACGACGCGACCGATCTTCGGGTCTCTGCCGAGGTACACCACGCCCATGGCGCCCTTGCCGAGCTCCTTTTCCACCTGGTAGCGCCCGAGCATGGGCTTCTCGAGGCCCGCGCTATCGAGCATCCCGACGTCGCGGCGGCCGCCCGCGGTGCCGAATATGAGCGTATCCGATAGATGTTTGGCGCGCGAAAGGCGCGTATCGAGATCGCGAAATTTCGGATTGTGACCGGCCATATAGCGAAACACCGCTTCGGCCTTGTTGAACTGGCGCTTGCGCTCGAAATCGAGCGCAAGGTTATAGATGTTGTCCATCAGGGCATCGTCCAGCGGCACTTT
>JBGPLD010000150.1:0-4569 GCA_041486325.1 Gammaproteobacteria bacterium | reverse complement strand
GGTCGTAGTCGTCCCGCTCCTCCCTGGCGCGCAGCCAGCACGGGCTGGACTTCTCCTGGGCGGAATTCCTGTCGTCGGCGACGTCCTCGATTCTGTTGTAGAGCGAGCGGCAGTCCGGGTTCGCGGCGAAGCCGTCCTTGCGATACGGAATTTCGCCGCAGCCGGCGAGCCCCAGGACGACTGCGGCGGAGAAGACGAGGCTCTTGTTCATTGTGTCTCCCTTTCAGGCCAGCCAGCATAGCAGTTTCGAATACGCAGACAACCTGTAGGAAATGACAGGTGGCCCCGGCCCGCGCTCACGAACCTCTTACGATCACCAGCTGGTTTTTGACCGACACAACGCCATCCACTTTCTTCACCACGCGCTCGACCTTCTCCCGCTGCGCGCGGGTATCCACCGTTCCGTAGAGCGTGATCACGCCGCCCGATGAACCGACGTCGATCGCAAGCATCTTCAGCACGGAATCTTCGGCGAGCGCGGCCTTGACCCTGGACGCCAGCACCTCGTTCTCGTTCGGCTTGAGCAGCCCGGCGGCTTTCTGAACCGGTTCCGCTTTCGGTTCCGCCTGTTGTATCACCGGCGGCGGCAGGGATACGGCCCCGCTGGTAGCTTGCCCGGCCGGCTTCGCGGGCGGCGGCGACTGATCGCACGCCGCGAGACCGATCGCGAGCATGCCCGCCATCACGGCCCATCCCGCGTCCCGGAAGCCTCTGCTATTGCCCAGGTCCATGGTTCTCTCCTTGCGAAAGGACGAGCACCCATTCTGACAGACAGGCGGCTGAAGCGGTTCTCGCGCTAAACTTGCGGCGAGCGCGCGCGCCGGTCGCGCCGCGCGTCCCCAGGGAGACTGCCTGCCGTGCGCGAAACGCTCAAGCTCGACCCGCGGCTCGCCGCGATTCACGCCGCGGAATATCCGCGGTTCTCGGATGCCGAAATGGCGCGCCGCCGCTCGGCGCTGCTGCGCGTGATGGAGGAAGCCGGCGTGGACCACCTGCTCATGTGCGGCGAGCAGCGCGCGGGCACGGGGGTCGGCTGGCTCACCTCCTGGCCCGCCACCGTCGAAGCCTACGTGATCGTCGCGCCGCGCGAGCCGCAGCTCATGGTCGTGGAGTGGTACAACCACTGGCCGCTCGCGAAGAAGCTCGCGCGCGACACCGAGGTGCGCTGGGGCGAGCACCACGGTTTCGAAAAGGTGATGGCCGAACTCAAGGCGCGCGGCGCGAAGCGCATCGGCGTCATGGGCGCGCTGGGGTACGCGAATTGCAGGAAGCTCGAGGCTGCGTTCGGACCGCTCGTCGATCTCAATCGCCAGTACGTGCGCTTGCGGCTCATAAAATCAAAAGAAGAAATCGACTGGATGCGGATCGCCGCAGCGCTGACCGATCTCGCGATCGGGGCCTTGAGGCGCGAGGCAAAGGCCGGGATGACCGAGCACGAGCTCGGCGGCATCTGCGAGTCCGCGTATCACCCGCTCGGCGGTGTGACGTTCATCCATTATTTTCTGGTCACGCCGATGGCGAGCCCCGAATATTGCGTGCCGCGCCAGTTCACTTCGAACCGCAAGGTGCGCAAAGGCGACGCGATCGCCACCGAGATCACCGCGCAGTTCTTCGATTATCCGGGCCAGGTGCTGCGCACCTTCACCGTGGGCGCCGATCCCACGCCGCTCTTTCGCAAGCTGTATGAGACGGCCGAAGCCGCATTCGACGCGGTCACCAGGGTCATCCGGCACGGCACTCCCATGCAGAGAATCATCGACGCCGCGGGCCTGATCGAGGACGCGGGATTCACGGTTTTCGACGACCTGATGCACGGCTTCGGCGGCGGCTATTTTCCTCCGGTGCTCGGCTCGAAGAGCCGTCCGGCCGGGCCGCTGCCCGAGATGACGCTCGAAGCGGGAATGACCTGCGTGGTGCAGCCGAACGTCGTTACGCCCGATCACAAAGCGGGCGTGCAGGTCGGCGAACTGGTGCTGGTGACGGAGAAAGGTTTCGAGCGCCTGCACGGCGCCGAGCGCGGATTGTTCCGTCTCGGCTGATTGCGTCCGCCGCCAGTCTCAGGGAACCCTGATCGCCTTTCCGTAGCAGGTGTAGGCGGAATCCATGGCCCAGGACAGCAGGGCGGGCCCGTGATTGTCGTAGCAGTCGACGTTGATCAATCCATTCGCGCCGACGCTCGCCGCCTTGTCCTTCAGCCCCGAGATCCCGTCCTCCGGCGCGGAATAGGTCGGCGTCCAGAAACTCGCGCGCCAGGTCTCTACCCACAGGCGCGTCACGGTTTCGTATTGCCCTTGCCGCAACTCGGCGGGACTGTAGATCTTCACGTCCTCGGCCTTGATGCTCGCGCAGCCGCCGATGAGGGCAGCGGCTAAAGCGGCAACGCCTGGTGCTGAAAATCTTCCATTCATGGCTTCGGTCTCCGAGCCGTGGAATGCGGACGATAATTATAGGCGCGCCTCAGGTCAACCGCAGGCCGTCCTGCGCCAGCACGTAGACGCGGTCGGCCGTCTTCGCCGCGGCCGCCGAATGCGTGACGAGGATGCCGGCTGCGCCCTCGCACTTCACGCACTCGCGCAGCAGGCGCAGCACCTGCGCGGCGCTCTCCGGATCGAGATTGCCGGTCGGCTCGTCGGCGAGCACCAGGCGCGGCTTGTGCACCAGCGCCCGCGCGATCGCGACGCGCTGCATCTCCCCGCCCGAAAGCTCGCGCGGCAGGCTCTCGCCGCGATTGCCCAAGCCCACCGCCGCGAGCATCGCCGCGATGCGCGTCGCCATCTCGGGATCGGCGACGCCATTGAGCAGGAGCGGCAGCCCGACGTTCTGCGCGACCGTCAGATAAGGCAGCACGTGGAACGCCTGGAACACGAAGCCCATGTGCTTGCGCCTGAGCAGCGTAAGCGCGTCATCGTCGAGCGAAGCGAGGCTCGCGCCGTCGAATAGCACCTCGCCCGAGTCCGGCCGGTCGAGCCCGGCGACGAGATTGAGCAGCGTGGATTTCCCTATCCCCGATTCGCCCATCACCGCGACGTATTCGCCGGCGGGCAACTCGAGGGCGACGCCGCGCAGCACCGCCTTAGCGCGCGGGCCGGAAAAGGATTTGCCCAGGTTCCGTATCGACAGCACGCGGCGAGGTTAGCTGCCCGCGGGCCGCGGTGCAAGAGGGCTGCCGTTGATGCCCGCGAGCGTGAAGCGCAGAATAGGCCGCCAGGGATCGTGCAGCACCGGGAGGAGGAACCATAATGAAAACCCTGCTTGTCGCATTTGCTGTTGCCGCCGCATCAGGGAGCATTTCGATCGTCTCGGCGCAGTCCTACCCGGCGCGCCCGGTCACCCTGGTCGTTCCCTTCGCCGCGGGCGGGCCCGTCGACACCGTCGCGCGCATCATCGCCGTTCCCATGAGCAGGACGCTGGGCCAGACCGTGATCGTCGAGGACGTAACCGGCGCGGCGGGCACCATCGGCGTCGGCAAGGTCGCGCGCGCGGCGCCCGACGGCTATACGGTCAGCATCGGGCACTGGAGCACGCACGTCGTCAACGGCGCGGTCTATCCGCTTCAGTACGATTTGCTGAAGGATCTCGATCCGGTGGCGATGATCGCCAGCAATCCTCTGCTGATCGTCGCACGAAGCGCAGTGCCGGCGAAAGATCTTCGGGAACTGATCGCGTGGCTGAAAGCCAATCCGGACAAGGCATCGGCAGGAACCGCCGGCGCCGGTTCCGGATCGCACGTCGGCGGCGTCTACTTCCAGAACGCCTCCGCCACCCGTTTCACGTTCATTCCCTACCGCGGTACCGGCCCGGCAATGCAGGACCTGGTCGGCGGCCAGATCGACCTGATGGTCGATCAGGCGTCGAACTCGCTTCCGCAGGTGCGTGCAGGAAAGATCAGGGCCTTTGCGGTCACCGCGAGTACGCGCCTGGCGACTGCGCCTGATATTCCGACGGTGGACGAGGCGGGCCTGCCGGGGCTCTACATTGCGATCTGGTACGGCACCTGGGTACCCCGCGGCACGCCCAAAGATGTAATCGGCAAGCTCAACGCCGCAATCGTGGATGCGCTGGCCGATCCCACGGTGCGCAAGCGGCTCGCCGATCTGGGCCAGGACATCCCGCCGCGCGAGCAGCAGACGCCGCAGGCCCTGGGCGCCCATCACAAGGCGGAAGTCGAGAAATGGTGGCCGATCATCAAGGCGGCCGGAATCAAGGTCGAGTGATCCGCCCCCGGACGTCAAACGCGAGATAGCGCCGGTGCGGCCCGGCTGCGCGTTTCACGGGCGTCGATCAACGGTGATCGAACCGCCAAGGACGCCAAGGACGCAAAGGAAAACCAAATCGAAACGAAAAGCCTTGCCTTCCTTTGCGTCCTTGGCGGTTCGATCGATTCTCATTCGTGCAGCAGTTCTTCCGTGCCCAGATACGCTTCCTGCACCGCGCGGCTGGAGCGGACTTGCTCCGGCGTTCCGGATTCGAGCACCATGCCGTTCACCATCACGGTGAGGACATCGGCAACGGCAAACACCGCATCCATGTCGTGCTCGACCAGGAGAATCGCATGGTCGGAGGCGAGCT
>JBGPLD010000149.1:0-4596 GCA_041486325.1 Gammaproteobacteria bacterium | reverse complement strand
TCGATCAGGTTCGCGCCGTCATGATCGGGGCCAATATCGTTCACGCTGTGACTGCGGGACTGGTGATGGCGATGTCGCTCGGACACATTTACCTCGGCACCCTCGGCGTCGAGGGTGCGTACGAAGGCATGCGGCACGGCTATGTGGACGAGACGTGGGCGAAGGAGCACCACGAACACTGGTACAACGACATCAAGTCCGGCAAGATCAAGGCCGGTACTGCCGTGGGCGCGCCGGTCGCGCCGCAGGCCCAGCATTGAGAGGGAGATTCGCCATGGCATTGCGTAGCGTTTTAGCGATCATCTTTTTTGCCGCCGTATCGGGAGCGGCTTGGGCGAAGTTGCCCCCGGCGCCGCCCGTGGATCCGGCCAAGGCTGCGGATACGAAAAAGCTCGCCGATGAAGCGGCGAAGAAGGATGCCGATTTGCTTGGCAAGTACCAGGACAAGGCCGCGGCGAATTACCGCAAGAACAAAGGCATCAAGGGGCCCGCGCCCACGGCGGTCAAAAAGTAAGGCGCCTTCCGGCTCGCCGGCGGGCGCGTCGCCTGGCTCAATTCAGCGAAGCCAGCGCGAAATCCGCGGATCAAAGCAACAAGGGCGCCCGGGCGCCCTTGTTGTTCTGCACGAAGCCTTTGCGTTCGACCCCTGTGCTTCAGCCCGCGAGCAAGCGGTAAATCAATCCGGCTGCGCCGCACCCCAGGATCACGGGAATCATGCCGGTCTTGTAGCGCCACAGCGCAGCAAGCGCCGCGAGACCGACGAGCATGGAAAACCATTCGAACCGGCCCGAAAAGCTTTCCGGCCAGAATACGTGCCAAGCGAAGAAGACGGCGAGATTGACGATCACGCCGACCACCGCGGCCGTGATCCCGGTAAGTGGAGCGGTAAACTGCAAATTGCCGTGCGTCGATTCCACCAGCGGCCCGCCGAGAAGAATAAACAGGAACGAGGGCAGGAAAGTGAAGAAGGTCGCCACGACTGCGCCCGCGCATCCGGCGAGGACGGGTGCTTCCGGACCGAACGCCGCCTGGGTCCATGCGCCGACAAAGCCAACGAACGCCACGATCATGATCAGCGGTCCAGGCGTGGTCTCCCCGAGCGCGAGGCCGTCGATCATCTGCGCTGCCGTCAGCCACTGGAAGTGTTCCACCGCGCCCTGGTAGACGTAGGGCAGCACCGCGTAGGCGCCGCCGAAAGTGAGCAGCGCCGCCTTGGTGAAAAACCATCCCATCTGCGCGAGCGTGCTTTCCCACCCGAAGAGCAGCGAGAGCGCGCCGATTGCGGCGCCCCAGATTGCCAGAAATGCCGCCAGAATCCGGAGGAATTGCGGCCAGCGAAACAGCGCGTGCGTGGGCGTAGGCGTGATGTCGTCGATCAGCGCCGCGCCGTAATGCTTTTCCGCGCTGCCGTGGCCGCCTCCGGTGATGAACTTGTCGGGGACGATACGGCCGCCCAGATAGCCGATGATTCCGGCAGCGATGACGATATATGGAAACGGAACGCCGAAGGCAAAGATGGCGAGGAACGCCGCCAGGCTTATCGACCACAACACCGCGTTCTTGAGCGCGCGCGAGCCGATGCGCCAGGCGGCGAACAGCACGATTGCGGTCACCGCCGGCTTGATTCCATAGAACAAACCGGCGATCGCGGGCACACTGCCAAAGACGAGGTAAATCCAGGTGAGCGCGATCAAAATCGCAAGCGACGGCAGCACGAACAGGCTGCCGGCGATCACCCCGCCCCAGGTGCGATGCATCATCCAGCCGATGTAGGTGGCGAGCTGCGTCGCCTCCGGACCTGGCAGCACCATGCAGTAGTTGAGCGCATGCAGGAAGCGCTTCTCCGAGATCCAGCGTTTCCGCTCGACCAGGTCCTGGTGCATCATCGCGATCTGCCCGGTCGGGCCGCCGAAGCTGATGAAACCGAGCTTGAGCCAATACCAGAAAGCGTCTCCGAGGCTGACCGGCGCGGGCGCTTGCTGCGCGTCCCGGATCATGTTTTCTTTT
This sequence comes from Gammaproteobacteria bacterium, assembly GCA_041486325.1. Lineage (GTDB taxonomy): Bacteria > Pseudomonadota > Gammaproteobacteria > Burkholderiales > SG8-39 > VBDM01. The sequence goes on along the minus strand of JBGPLD010000149.1, from coordinate 2,589 downwards.
TGAAAAGGTCGGCGTTGTGGACCTCCGCGCGCGCCGAGCGGACCCAGGCGTAGAGGGCGTCGTAGATCACCATGCCCTGCTCCAGCATGGTGTGGTCGTCGGAATAGTTGACCGAGAGCCCGAGCGAGACCGCGAGCAGGCCCGCCGATTGTGGCGTCAGCCCGGGATTGCCGGTGTCGGCGCCGCGCACGATCATCGCAAGATCGGCGAGTACGGGATCGTCGAGTTCAAAGTCGGCCAGAAACGCATCGAAGCTGCACAAGTCGCCGCGGTGGGAGAACTGCACATCCGGCACGTCATAAGGGATGGCCTGCCTGGTCTGCGCGGCTTCGCCAACCTGTCCCGACGGGACGTAGAGAAATTCCGCACAGGGGTCGACGAAACGCCGGATCAGCCAGGGACAGGCGATGCGGTCGATTTTGGGACGCTCGCGCGTGATCCACTTCGAGGGCTTGTTCACTATGGAAGGAATCGGCAATGAAGCCTGCTTTTTTATCGTCGGCCCACCGCCGGCCTTCCACGCTTCGATGCCGCCTTCCAGATAATGCGCGTTCAACCCTGCGATCCGCAGCGCCGCACAGGTGTTTTTGCTGATTTCGTGGCCATGCACGCAATACACGGCGGTCTCGCGATGATACGGCAAAAACTTGAGCCAATCGCCGACTGAAGAAGGATCGCGCCAGGTCGCGCCCGCGATCATGACGTGATCGGATTCAAACGACTGCAAGCGGCGCACGTCGATCAAGAACGGTGCGCTCGCGGTGCCGGAACGCCGGAGAAGCTGGGATACGGAAATACTGGAGATAACGGTGTCCATGACAATCCTCGCAAAATGAGAATCGCAGAACTTGGACGGGACACCGTCTGACCGGGAGTCTGCCTGTTCCCGAGGCGGAAACTATAACGCGTCGGCCCGGCCGGTGCAAGTGGAAGTAAAATTACCCGGTGAAAACCAAATCTCGCGCGCCAGCCGCTCTGCGCCCGAAAATCCGCATACTCATCGGCGCTGTGGTCGCGATCGGACCGGGCAGGGCAGACCTGCTGCAGGCCATCGCACGCACCGGCTCGATCTCCGCGGCCGCGCGTGAAATGGGAATGTCCTACCGGCGCGCGTGGCTGCTGGTCGAGGCTATGAATGCGGCGTTTCGCAGCTCGCTCGTGGAAACTCTGACCGGCGGGCAAGGCGGCGGCGGCGCCCGGATCACCGGGCTGGGGGAAGAGATCTTGCACCGCTACCGCGCCATGGAATCCAGGGCGGCGCGCTCGGTGGCTCCCGACCTGCGCCGGCTTGCGCGCTTCATCGCAAAGCCCGGTCGCGCCAAATAGCCAGACCGTTTTGCGTTCCATGCCGATCTCGCCTAGAATTCCAGGATCGTTATATTTATCGGTATATTACGAAAGAGGAAGGAGAGTTGCTTGAAATATCCTGGCGTTCTGTTCATCGCGATCGGCTTGAATGCGATGTTCTGTGCGCCCGCCGATGCGGCGACGGACGTGCTGGTCTTCGCCGCTGCGAGCCTGAAGGACGCGCTCGACGCGCAGGCGCAGCAATTTCAGTCCTCCACCGGCAACAAGGTGGTGGCCTCGTATGCCGCAAGCTCGGCGCTGGCGAAGCAGATCGAAAACGGCGCGCCTGCGGATCTCTTCGTTTCGGCCGATCAGGAATGGATGGACTATCTTGCGGCGCGCAAGCTGATCGATGCGCGCAGCCGCGTGAGTCTGCTGTCAAACCGCCTGGTATTGATTGCGCCTGCGGGAAGCGGTGTGAAGATCGGCATTGCGCCGAATTTTCCGCTGGCCGCGGCATTGGGCAACGGGCGCCTGGCCATGGCGGATCCCGACCACGTGCCCGCCGGCAGGTATGCAAAATCCGCGCTCGAGTCCTTGGGCGTCTGGTCGGGCGTGGCAGGCCGCACTGCTCGCACCGAAAACGTCCGTGCGGCGCTCGCACTGGTTTCCCGTGCAGAAGCGCCGCTTGGGATCGTTTATCTTACCGACGCGCTTGCAGACAAGAACGTCCGCATCGTCTCCGAGTTTCCGGCGTCCAGTCACCCTCCGATCGTCTATCCGGCGGCATTGACGGCTACCGGCAAGTCCGCGGCCGCCCGGGCACTCCTTGAATACCTGAAATCGCCTGCAGCTCGCGCCGTTTGGGACAAGTACGGATTCGCACCCACGAAATAACCCGTCATGGGAATCACCCCTGAAGAACTGGAGGTGCTGGGGCTCAGTCTGAAAGTGGCCTTCTGGAGCGTGCTTGTCAGTTTGCCGCTTGCAGTCGCGGTCGCTTACTTGCTCGCGCGCGCGAATTTCCCGGGCAAGACGCTGTTCGACGCAGCCGTGCATCTGCCGCTGGTGCTGCCGCCGGTGGTGGTCGGGTATCTTCTGCTGCTTTTGTTCGGCAAGCACGGACCGATCGGGTCCTGGCTCGATCATTGGTTTGGATTTACCGTGGCATTCAGATGGACGGGCGCGGCGCTGGCCGCGGCAATCATGGGATTTCCGCTGATGATTCGCGCCATCCGCCTGTCGTTCGAGGCCATCGACCGCAAGCTCGAGGCGGCGGCGAGCACGCTGGGAGCGGGCCGT
>JBGPLD010000148.1:0-4609 GCA_041486325.1 Gammaproteobacteria bacterium | reverse complement strand
GCGCACGCGCGCGCAGTTCGTCGAAATCACCGCCGCGGGCCTGCGCGAGTCGCATGTCCACGACGTGCAGATCGTCAAGGAAGCGCCGAATTATCAGGTCGAGTAGCACCGAGTGCACGACAAGATCCTGATCCTCGACTTTGGAGCGCAATACTCTCAGCTGATCGCGCGCCGGGTGCGCGAGTCGCACGTGTACTGCGAACTGCAGCCCTTCGATGTGTCCGACGCCTACATCCGGGGATTCTCCCCACGCGGCATCATCCTTTCGGGCGGCCCTGCCTCGGTCACCGATGACAAGACTCCGCGCGCGCCCAAGGCGGTGTTCGAGCTGGGCGTGCCGGTTCTCGGCATCTGCTACGGCATGCAAACCATGGCGGCCCAATTGGGCGGGCAGGTGGAAAGTTCCAGGGTGCGCGAGTTCGGCTATGCCGAAATCCGGGCCAGGGGCCACTCCACGCTGCTCGAGGGCATCCAGGACCGGATCAACGGCGAAAAGCACGGCCTGCTCGACGTGTGGATGAGTCACGGCGACAAGGTCACGACGCTCCCACCGGGCTTCCAGATCATCGCGAGCAACGATGCGACGCCGGTCGCCGGCATGGCCGACGAGACTCGCCGTTACTACGGGGTGCAGTTCCACCCGGAGGTCACCCATACCCGGCAGGGCAGCGCGATCCTCAGCCGCTTCGTGCACGACATCTGCGGATGCGGCAGGGACTGGAACATGCCTGACTACATTGCCGAAGGGGTGGAAAAGATCCGCGGCGATGTGGGGACAGAAGAAGTGCTGCTGGGACTGTCCGGTGGCGTGGATTCGGCGGTGGCCGCGGCTTTGATTCACCGCGCCATCGGCGCGAAGCTCACCTGCGTGTTCGTTGACACCGGCCTGCTGCGTCTGGACGAAGCCTCTCAGGTCATGCAGACCTTCGCCCGCAATCTCGGCGTGAAGGTGGACCGGGTCGATGCTTCGGAGCGTTTCCTGCGCGCGCTTGCCGGTGTCGCGGATCCCGAGCAGAAGCGCCGGATCATCGGCCGCGAGTTCGTCGAAGTCTTTCAGCAGGAAGCGAAGAAGTTCCCGAAGGTAAGATGGCTGGCGCAGGGCACGATTTATCCCGACGTGATCGAATCGGCCGGCGCGAAGACTAACAAGGCGCACACGATAAAGTCGCACCACAACGTCGGCGGGCTGCCTGAATCCCTGCACCTGAAACTGCTCGAGCCCTTGCGTGAGCTGTTCAAGGATGAAGTGCGCGAGCTCGGGCTCGCGCTGGGATTGCCGCCCGACATGGTGTTCCGGCATCCGTTTCCGGGGCCGGGGCTGGGCGTGCGCATCCTGGGCGAAGTGAAGCGCGAATACGCCGACCTCCTTCGCCGCGCCGACGCGATCTTCATCGAGGAACTGCGCGCGGCCGGCTGGTACGATCAGGTGGCCCAGGCGTTCGCAGTGTTCCTGCCGCTGAAAGCGGTCGGGGTGATGGGCGACGGCCGCACCTATGAGTATGTGGTAGCGCTGCGTGCGGTGCAAACCACCGATTTCATGACCGCGCACTGGGCGCCGCTGCCGCACGAACTGCTGGCGAAGGTCTCGAACCGCATCATCAACGAAGTGCGCGGCATCAACCGCGTCGTCTACGATATTTCCGGCAAGCCGCCCGCGACCATAGAGTGGGAATAGTGGCGGCCACAGGGCTTGACGCGGCAATGATGCAGGAAGCGCTTGTTCTTGCTCGCCGCGCCGCCGCCGCGGGCGAAGTGCCGGTCGGCGCGGTAATCGTCAAGGGCGGTGACATCATCGGGCGTGGCTTCAACACCCCGATTTCGACTCATGATCCCACCGCGCATGCCGAGATTGGCGCCCTGCGCGAGGCCTCGGCGGCGATCGGCAATTACCGGCTGACCGGCTGTTCAATGTACGTGACGCTCGAGCCCTGCGCGATGTGCGCCGGCGCGATCATGCATGCGAGGATCGCGCGACTGTTCTACGGCGCCGCCGATCCCAAGACCGGCGCCTGCGGCAGCGTCGTCGACCTGTTGGCCGAAGCGCGGCTCAACCACCACACCGAGGCGGCGGGCGGATTGCTTGCGTCGGAAAGCAGCGGAATTCTGTCGGAGTTTTTTGCCTCACGCCGCGGCGCGGGCACGGGATCGCGCGATGCCAAAGATTGAAATTTCCCTTCCAGGACAGAAGCTCACGCTGCTTGACGCCGGCGGCAGAGAACTGCGGCGCTACCCGGTCTCGACTTCCCGCAACGGAGCAGGCGAGACGCAAGGCAGCTTCTGCACGCCGCGCGGACGACATCTCGTCCGCGCCAGGATCGGCGCGGGCCAGCCCGTCAACACCGTTTTCGTGCGCCGACGCCCAACGGGAGAAATCTGGACCCCGGAATTCGGCGAACGCTTTCCCGGGCGCGACTGGATCCTGACGCGCATCCTCTGGCTTTCCGGCTGCGAGCCGGGTCGGAACCGGCTGGGGAAAGTGGACACAATGCGGCGCTATATTTACATTCACGGCAGCCCGGATTCCGTCGAGCTCGGCAGACCGGGTTCTATCGGTTGCATCCGCATGCGCAACCGTGACGTCATCGAGTTGTTCGATCTTGTGGCGCCTTGTGCGCCGGTCGAGATTATCGATTGACAACTGCGGCAACACCAAGATCAGGCTGCGAATAGCCGCGCAATTCCGCTGCGCTTGGGTGCCTGCACCAAGCCCTTCTCGGTAACTATGCCGGTGATCAGGTCAGCGGGCGTTATATCAAAAGCGGGATTGAAGACGTTGACCCCGTCGGGCGCCCAGCGGATATCTCCGTAGCCTGTTACTTCGGAGGCGCTGCGCTCCTCGATCGGTATGGATTGGCCGTCTGCGAACGAGACATCGATGGTGGAGAGCGGGGCGGCGACGTAAAACGGAATGTGGTGGCGCCCGGCCAGTACGGCCAGCGAGTAGGTCCCGATCTTGTTGGCGACATCGCCGTTCGCGGCGATTCGATCGGCGCCGACGATGACGAGATCTATTTTACCGATACGCATCAGGTGCCCGGCCGCGTTGTCGGTTATCAGAGTTACCGGGATTTTCTCCTGCATCAATTCCCAGACGGTGAGGCGCGCGCCCTGCAAATAGGGCCGGGTTTCGCTCGCGATCACGGAGATGCGCTTGCCCTGGTCGCGCGCAGAGCGAATCACGCCGAGCGCAGTGCCGTACCCGGCGGTCGCAAGGGCGCCCGTGTTGCAGTGGGTGAGAATGCGCGCGCCGTCAGCAACGAGAGCGGCGCCAGCGCGGCCGATGGCACGGTTGGTTTCGATGTCTTCATTGAAAATTGCCAGTGCTTCTGCTTCTGCGTCGCGGCCGGCAGCCAGCGCGCGGCGCATGCGCTCGAGCGCCCAGAAAAGGTTGACGGCGGTGGGACGGCTACGCGCCAGCACATCGAACCCGATGTCGGGGTTGCGACCGGACCGCGCTTCCATGGCAATGCCGAAAGCGGCGGCGCAGCCGATGGCAGGCGCGCCGCGGACAACCATCGAGCGGATAGCCTCGGCGACTTCGGCGGCGTTCGTGCAGCTCACATACTCGATGCGGGCAGGGAGAAGCCGCTGGTCGATCAGCTCGAGGCGCCCGGCGCGCCAGCGCAGAGCCTCGATGGCCGGCGCTTCAGATGACACGTTCGTTGCCGCCATCCACGGGAACCTGCGCGCCGGTGGTCTTGGCGAATAGCGGTCCGCACATTTCCGCCGCCAGCTCGGCGACGTCGCGGCTGGTGACCTCGGTCCCAAGCACGTTGTTGGTCTTGTATTTCTCGACCGTCATGCCGTAGTTCTTCGCGCGTTGCGCCAGCACTTCGGCGGTCCACAGTCCCGTATCGAACACGGCGTTCGGGTGCACGGTGTTGATGCGAATGTGGTCCACGCCCCATTCGAGCGCGGCGATGCGCGCGAGCTGGTTCAACGCCGCTTTCGACGCGGAGTAGGCGGAGGCGCCCGGACCCGGCGCGGGGACGTTTTTCGAGCCGATTACGACCACCCGGCCGCCGCGCGGGGCGAGCTTCAGGAGCGGATGGCAGGCGCGCATCAAGAGAAGATTTGCGTCGACGTTGACCGTCATTGCCTTGCGCCAGTCCTCGATGGGAAGGTCGGCGATTTTTCGGCTCGCCGGAAAGATGCCAGCGTTCAGGACGAGCATATCGATGCCGCCGAAGGCAAGCACCGCCTGTTCCAGCGACGAGCGAAGCTTTGCGTCGTCGGCGACATCGCAGCGCAGTCCGAGAAAGTCCGGGCGCGAGTGTAGCGCTTCTATTTTCACATCGAGATCCAGGCCGACGACCGCGGCTCCACGCGCAAGAAAAGCCGCCACCGCAGCCTTGCCTATCCCGGATGCCGCCCCCGTCACCAGCGCGACTTCGCCTGCGAACGCAGCCGGCTTGCCGCCTTTCTTGAGCTTTGCCTGCTCCAGGTCCCAGTACTCGACGTCGAAAATATCTTTCGCAGGCAGCGCCTGGAAGCCGCCGAGCGCTTCTGCACGCAAGATGACGTCGATGGTGTGGTCGTAGATCTCGGCGACGATCGCCGCGTCTTTTGCGGTCCTGCCCGCGGCGGCAAGGCCGAACCCGGGATCGAG
>JBGPLD010000147.1:0-4609 GCA_041486325.1 Gammaproteobacteria bacterium | reverse complement strand
GCGCTACGCGAGTCCTGCGTGTCGCTGGTGCGCGACCTGCTCGATGAATTCGCCTCGACGCGAGCGCGCGAAGGCGGCAAGCTCGAGCACATGCTCGTCGAGCGTCTCGATCGGATGGGCTCCCTGCTCGCTTCGGTTCAGCCGCGGCTGCCAGAGGCGATCGCCGCCTACCAGGAAAAGCTTGCCGTGCGCTTTCGCGAGGCGCTCGGCGGCACGAACGAGGAACGCATCCGCCAGGAGATCGCGTTGTTCGGGGTAAAGGCAGACGTTGCCGAAGAACTGAACCGCTTGGGTGCGCATCTCGAGGAAGCGCGCCGCGTTCTCAAGGCCGGGGGCGCGGTGGGCAAGCGGCTCGATTTCCTCATGCAGGAACTGAACCGCGAGGCGAATACGCTGGGATCGAAATCAGTCTCGAAGGAGCTTTCCGACACGAGCCTCGAATTCAAGCTGCTGATCGAGCAGATGCGGGAACAAATCCAGAATATAGAATGAACGGCAACCTTTTCATTGTCTCGGCGCCCTCGGGTGCCGGCAAATCGTCGCTGATAAACGCCGTGCTCGCGGAGGACAGGAATCTCGCTCTGTCAGTCTCCTTTACCACGCGAGCGCCGCGCGCGGGCGAGGTCGACGGGCGCGAGTACCACTTTGTCGACAGGAAATCCTTCGAGGCCATGCTTGAGCGCGGCGAATTTCTGGAATCCGCTGAAGTGCATGGCAACCACTACGGCACCTCGCAAAAGTGGATCAGCGAGGCGCGCTCGAAAGGGCTCGATATTGTGCTCGAGATCGACTGGCAGGGCGCCCAGCAGTTGCGGCGCGTCTTTCCCGAGGTAGTGAGCATTTTCATCATGCCGCCCTCCCCGCGCGAGCTCGAGCGCCGGCTGCGCGCGCGCGGCAAAGACTCTGACGAGGTCATTCGCACACGCCTCACCAACGCCCGGGAGGAGATCGGCCACGTCGCCGAATTTGATTATGTTATAATTAACAACAAGTTCGAAGATGCGCGGCGGGATCTCGCCGCAATCGTGCGTGCAGCCAGACTGACCCTTTCCCACCAGAGCGCACAGGTTCCGGAAACTTTTAGCATGTTTCGCTAGACTATCGAGGACATATGGCCCGAATCACCGTCGAAGATTGCATGAAGCTCATTCCAAACCGCTTCCAGCTCACGCTGGCGGCAACGTACCGCGCGCGCCAACTCGCACAGGGCGGCACACCGCTGATCGAGACCACGCGCGACAAGCCGACCGTGATCGCGTTGCGCGAGATAGCGGCCGGCAAGGTCGGTATCGAATACCTCAGCCGCGTCCACACAGGGTGAATCCGGACGGCGACATTGTTTTTACCCCCCTCGCGGGGGGATAAGTCATGGCCGCGGTCGCGATCGCCGACCTCAGGCAGCACCTCGGCTACCTGACCCCCAGTGATATAGGCCGTATCGAACAGGCCTACCAGTTCAGCGATACCGCTCATCAAGGACAGTTCAGGAAGAGCGGCCAACCCTACATCTCGCATCCTCTCGCCGTCGCCGAAATTGTCGCCGACTGGCAGCTCGACGCCCAAGCGGTGATGGCGGCGCTGCTGCACGACGTGGTGGAAGACACCGCGGTTTCCACGGGCGAAATCACCGAGCGCTTCGGCAAGCCCGTGGCGGAACTCGTGGACGGCGTCTCCAAGCTCGATCGCATCGAATTCCAGTCCCAGGCCGACGCCCAGGCCGAAAACTTCCGCAAGATGCTGCTGGCGATGGCGCGCGACGTGCGCGTCATCCTCATCAAGCTCGCCGACCGGCTGCACAACATGAGAACGCTCGAGGCGGTCGGGCCGGAAAAGCGCCAGCGCGTCGCGCGCGAGACGCTGGAGATCTATGCGCCGATCGCAAACCGCCTGGGCCTGGACAGCCTCTACCGCGAGCTGCAGGAGCTTTCCTTTTGCCATCTTCATCCCCTGCGCTACAAGGTGCTCGCCAAGGCGATCAAGTCGGCGCGCGGCAACCGCCGGCAGGTGGTCAACAAGATTCTCAAGGCGATCCAGGAACGCCTGCCCGAGGCCGGAATCGAGGCCACCGTCTCCGGGCGCGAGAAGCATATATACGGCATCTACAGGAAAATGATGGGCAAGCACCTGTCGTTTTCGCAGGTGCTGGATATCTACGGCTTTCGCGTCATCGTGAAGGACGTGCCGGCCTGCTACCTCGCCCTGGGCGCCCTGCACAGCCTGTACAAGCCCGTGCCGGGGAAATTCAAGGATTACATCGCCATTCCCAAGGTGAACGGCTACCAGTCGCTGCACACTACGCTCATTGGCCCGTTCGGGATGCCGGTCGAGATCCAGGTCCGCACGCAGCAAATGCATCGGATCGCCGAGACCGGCGTTGCTTCGCACTGGCTGTACAAGAGCTCGGACGCGGAAATCAACGCCGCGCAGCAGCGTACCCACAAATGGCTGCAGTCGCTGCTCGACATCCAGCACACCTCGGGAGACGCTGCCGAGTTCCTCGAGCACATCAAGGTGGATCTCTTCCCCGACGAAGTCTACGTGTTCACGCCCAAGGGCAAGATTCTGGCGATGCCGCGCGGGGCGACGGCGGTGGATTTCGCCTACGCCGTACACACCGACATCGGCAACCGCTGCGTCGCGGGAAAGATCAACTACGAGCTCGCGCCGCTGCGCACCGAGCTCAAGAACGGCGACCGGGTCGAGATCATCACAGCCGCGCACGCCCACCCCAATCCGGCTTGGCTCGCCTACGTGAAGACCGCCAAGGCGCGCGCGCAGATCCGGCATTTCCTCAAGACCATGCAGTCCGAGGAGGCCGGGGCGCTCGGCGAGCGCTTGCTCAGCCAGGCAATTCGCGCGCTCGGCGCGAAGCCCGCCCAAGCGACGCTGCAGCGCTGGGAGAAGCTCGTGCGCGAAATCGGGGCGAAGTCGCGGCAGGAAGTCGTGGCGGACATCGGCCTGGGAAAGCGGCTCGCCGCAATCGTCGCAAGGAAGCTGCTGTCGCTCTCCGAGCATCACGCAGCCGACGGAGCAACACCGGCCGGCTCCATCGTGATTCACGGCTCGGAAGGCATGGCGGTGCAATTCGCCAAGTGCTGCAATCCCATTCCCGGCGATCCGATCATGGGCTTCATCAAGAAGGGCCAAGGCCTGGTGATCCACACCGACAACTGCTCGACCGCGGCGAAGTCGCGCGGCGATCCGGAAAAATGGCTGGATGTCGAGTGGGCTCCCGAGACCGAGAAGATGTTCGACGTCGCGATCCGCGTGACCGTCGTCAACCAGCGCGGCGTGCTCGCCAAGGTCGCCGCCGCCATCGCCGAGGCCGGCTCCAACATCGACAACGTCAGCATGGACGAGGAGCGCAGCCTGTATACCACCATGCACTTCACCCTGCAGGTCGCCAACCGCCTGCACCTCGCCAAAGTGATGCGCGGGCTGCGGCGCATTCAGCAGGTGGTGAGAATCGCGCGAATGAGGGACTAGAATCCCCCTAATCAAGAGGGATTGCCGGAATCTCCCGGCTTGCCCGCGGGAATTAGGCGCTCCACCCACCCGAGCCCGTCCCTTAAACGCGTCTGGACAAGACTCCATCCCAGCGCCGCGCCGATTGCATTTGCGACCATGTCGGCCACTTCGAAGGTGCGGTAGTCCGTCAATCCCTGCAGGAATTCCAGCACCACGCCCATTGCCGCGAAGGCCAGAGCGATCGTGATCTGGCGCATTGAACCGCGGTAGAGCATACCGAACCAGAACGACAGACCGCCGTATGCCGCGAAGTGTGCAAGCTTGTCCCGGCCTTCCCCGAGATCCACCGACACGGGAATGAGCGACAGGACCACGACCGCCGCGACCATTCCCCATCCGAGCACGATCCAGGAGCGCTGATAACGGTACGGCTTCGGTCCGGGCAAATGCGCGTCGATCATTTGCGATCAGTTGCACGGAATCCAGTTCAGGGGATGGTCCCACACCGTCTCACCGGGCCCTACATCCACGCCGGCAACGACGAGCGGCGTCTGGCCGAGCTTCGTGACCTTGATCGCGACCCGGAACGCGGCAGGATCGCCGGCTTGCGTCTCGCCCTCGATCCACTCCTTCTGGCCGATGCCGACGGACGCCTCGCGGCAGACCTTCACTCCGGGCGCCGCCATTGCGCTCATCGCTTCCCGGGTGGCGCGATACCTCGAGATCATCATGGGCGTGGCCCGGCCCGCTACCGCATCGTCCTTCCACGGCCCGGCGTACTTGTCACCGGTGGGCCAGATGTACACTCCATAGCCGTTGCGCTTGTCGTTCGCAAAACCGCCCTCATAGCTCTCCCCCGCAAACGCGGAGCGTTCGCCCCAGACGTAGAGGCCCGCGCCGTGCTTGAAGTCCTCCGCGAACTCGCCCTCGTAGCGATCGCCCCAGGGCCAGGTTTTCACGCCGAGCCCGTGCTTCTTGCCTTCGTAAAAATCCCCGACGTAGACGGCGGTTCCCCCGGCGGTGCCGGACCCTTCGGCCTTTCCGTTCTTGCATGCGCCTTTGTAGGACGCCTGCAGCTCGGCATCGAGTACGATGCACTTCGGTGGCATTTGAGCCCAGGCGGGAAAAGCGATCGTCGAAG
>JBGPLD010000146.1:0-4628 GCA_041486325.1 Gammaproteobacteria bacterium | reverse complement strand
CACCCGATCGGCAAAGAACTTGAAGTTCTCCTGCAGGGTGGAACTCGCCGGCCAGGTGGACTGCATCTTGAGGGTTCTCGGCCCTGCCGCCGGAGCCGGCTGCTGGGCTCCGGCCGGAACGGCAAAACCCAGAGCGGCCGCGAGCGCCGTGAGCGTAATGGCATTTCTCAAAGCTGTGCGCATCGGGTGTCTCCTTATGGGTTGGGAAATTTTCGTGAAGCGGGTGCGGGACTGATGTTAGAAGCCTGATATTGCGCTGTCAACGAATGGCCCCCCAAGAATTGCCCCGCAACCCCCTTGTTGAAGACGGAGTCGGCGTTATCTGGCGAAAACCCCCCGGCGCTTACGCGCCACCCGCTTTGACCAGGGGGGCCAATTCTCCAGCCCCCGGCCCGGCCGCCGCGCCTCAGCGCACCAGCTGATTGACCTCGATGATGGGCATCAGCACCGCGAGCACGATGCCGAGCACCACCGCTCCCATGGCGAGGATCAATAGCGGCTCGAGCAGCGTGGTGAGCATGAGCGCGCGGCGCTCGACTTCGCGCGAGAGGTTCTTCGCCGCGCGCTCGAGCATCGCGGCAAGCTCGCCCGTCGCCTCGCCGCTTGCGGCCAGGTGCACGAGTATCGGTGGGAACACCTTGGCGGCGCCGAGCGCGCGCGCCAGCGGGCTGCCTTCGCGCACCGCCGCGATGGCTTCCGCGACCGCTTGCGAGAGCACAACGTTGGCGAGCGTCGCGCGTGCCGCTTCCAGCGCGCGGAGCAGCGGCACGCCTGCAGCCGTCAGGATCGCGAGCGTCGCGGCGAAGCGCGCGGTGTTCACTGCGCGCAGCATGCGGCCGAAAACCGGCAGCCGCAGCGCGGCGGCGTCCCACGCCGCCTTCGGGCCGGGCAGCGCAAGCCAGCGCCGCAGCCCGAAAAACGCCGCCACAGCGCCCAGCGCCATCCACAATCCGCCGGCGCGAAGAAACTCGCTCGTCGCAAGCAACAGCCGCGTCGGCCAGGGCAGCGCCTGGCGCGTCTGGCGGAACACCTCCACCACCTGCGGCACGACATAAGTCATGAGAAAGATGACGATCACGAAGGCGACGAGCGTCACCACCGCGGGATAGACGAAGGCGGCGATGATCTTGCCGCGCAGCGCCTGGCGCTCTTCGATGTAGTCGGCAAGGCGCTCCATCACGAGCCCGAGGTCGCCCGACTCTTCGCCCGCGGCGACCGTGGCGCGATAGACCTCCTGGAATTCGAGCGGAAACTGCCCGAGCGCGTCGGCCAGGCGGTGCCCGGCGACAACCTCGCTCCTGACCGCGGAGAATATCTCGCGCACCGCCGGATGCTCGGCCTGCTCTATCGTCGCCGCAAGCGCCTGAGCCATCGGCAGCCGCGCGGCGAGCAGGCTCGCGAACTGGCGCGTGGCGAGCGCGAGTTCCGCTTCGGAAAATCTCCGGCGCCGGAATATCGCCGCTCGCGAGCCGCCTCCCGTGTCGACGGCAGCGACTTCCAGAGGCAGGAGGCCCCGCGTGCGCAAGGCGCTGCGCGCGGAGCGTGCGTTGTCGGCCTCGATCAAGCCCCGCTCGATGCGCCCGGCCGGGTCGGAAGCCTCGAAGCGAAATGACGCCATGGTTCCGCTCAGGGGCCCGCGGCGCGCCGCCGGTTCATTGCTCGCGCGTCACGCGCAGCAACTCTTCGCCCGAGGTGACGCCCGTTGCGACCCAGCGCGCGCCGTCCTCGTTCAGCGTGCGAAAAGCCCGCTGGCGCGCGAGCTCGCGCAGCCGCTGCTCGCCTTCACGCGCATGTATCGCCGCGCGCAGCTGCTCGTCGATCTCGAGCAGCTCATACACTCCGGTGCGGCCGAGATATCCCACCTGGCCGCAGGCCGGGCAGCCGACTGCGCGCCATTGCCCGCCGGCATCCTGCCGGCGGCAATCCGGGCAGAGCCTGCGCAGCAGCCGCTGCGCGAGGATGCCGATGATCGACGAGGAAAGCAGGAACGGCTCGATGCCCATGTCGAGCAGGCGCGTCACGGCGGAGGCGGAGTCGTTCGTGTGCAGGGTGGCGAGGACGAGGTGCCCGGTGAGCGAGGCCTGCACCGCGATCTGCGCCGTCTCCAGGTCGCGGATCTCGCCGATCATGATGACGTCCGGGTCCTGGCGCAGGATCGCGCGCAGCGCGCGCGCGAAGCTCATGTCGATGCGCGCGTTGACCTGCGTCTGGCCGATGCCTTCCAGATCGTATTCAATCGGATCCTCGACGGTCATGATGTTGGTCGTGGCGGCATCGAGGCATGAGAGCATCGCGTAGAGAGTCGTGGTCTTGCCGCTTCCCGTGGGGCCCGTGACCAGCACGATGCCGTGCGGCTGCTTCATCAGCCGGTTGAGCACGGCAAGGGTGTCGGGCGCCATGCCGAGCTTTTCGGGCTCGAGCCGCCCGCGCTCCTTGTCGAGCAGCCGCAGCACCGCGCGCTCCCCATGCCCGGTCGGAAGCGTGGAGACGCGCACGTCCACCGGCCGGCCGCCGAGGCGCAGCATGATGCGGCCGTCCTGCGGCAGTCTTTTCTCGGCGATGTCCAGGTTTGCCATGATTTTGATGCGCGACACGAGCGCCGCGTGCAGCGCGCGGCGCGGCCGCACGATGTCGCGCAGCGTGCCGTCGATGCGGTAGCGCACCACCGAATGGCTCTCGAAGGGCTCGACGTGGATGTCGGAGGCGCCCTCGCGCACCGCCTGCGAAAGGAGCGCATTCAGCATGCGGATGATGGGCGCGTCGTCGCGCGCGTCGAGCAGGTCCTCGACTTCGGGAATGTCCTGCATCAAGCGGCCGAGATCGACCTCGCCCTCGAACTCGCCCACCACGCTCGCCGCCTCGCCCTCGGCGTCGGCGTACGCCGCGCGCAGGCTTGCCTCGAACTGCTCGGGAGCGACGATCACCGGCGCGATTTCGCGCGCAAGCGCGCGCCGCGCCTCCATGACGGCCGCCGGCGGCGTGGCGGAAGTGACCCAGAGCACCAGCCGTCCGTCGCGCTCGGCTGCGGGCAGCACCGAATGCGCCTTGGCGAAAGCGTAGGGAATGAGATGCTTCAACGCGGCCGAACCCTCAAGTGGCGGCGCAGCGCGTTACCGGCGCTACTGCGCGGGCGTTCCGGGTGAGGCCGGGGGCAGATTGCTTTCCGTGCCCGGGCTCGCGCCTGGCTTCATTTCCGGGCCCGGCGGCGGCACGACCGGAGGCGGCAAGGCGGGCTTCGTTTCCGGGCCAAACGGCGGCAAGACCGGAGGCGCCATGTCGGGAAGCACCAGATGCGGACTTTGCTTCGCGCTTTCCTCGAGGCTGCGCATCTGGTCGTAGCGTTCGACCGCGAGCGAGCGGGCGGTCGCTTCGTCGCGCACGATGAAGGGACGCAGGAAAACCATCAGGTTGGTCTTCGAGTGCTTGCGCGTCTCGAAGCGGAACAGGTTGCCGAGGAGCGGAATGTCGCCGAGCAGCGGCACCTTTTCCATGGTGCTGCTCACGGTGTCCTGCACCAGGCCCCCCAGCACCACGATGTTGCCGTCGTCGACCAGGACGTTGGTTTCGATCGCGCGCAGGTTGGTGATGATCCCGGCGGGGTTGGTCTGGTCCTGGATGCTCGATACCTCCTGGTAGATCACCATCTTGATCGTTCCACCCTCGCTGATCTGCGGCCGGACACGCAGCGTCAGGCCGACGTCTTTGCGCTCGATCGTCTGGAACGGGTTGATGGCCGCCGAAGCGGAACTCGTGAATTGTCCGGTGATGAAGGGCACGTTCTGGCCGATGATGATGCGCGCCTCCTCGTTGTCCAGGGTGAGGATGTTGGGCGTGGACAGGATGTTCGCCTTGTTGTTCGTCTCGAGCGCGCGCGCGAGGAACTGCAGGTTGGTGATCGTGCCCACGCCCGGCAAGGTAATTTGCCCGCGCGCAATCCCGATATTGAGCCCCGTGCCCACGGTGGCCGGGTTCTGAGCCACGCTGAGAATGTTCTGCCCGGCGACGCCGAAATTGGTGCCCCCGATCGCGCCTGGACCGCCGCCGGCGCTGGCGTTGCCGAGCCCGCCCTGCCACTGGATGCCGAATTCGGCCGCTTGGTCGCTCGTCACCTCGACGATCAGGCTTTCGATGAAGACCTGCGAGCGGCGCACGTCGAGCTTGTCGATGACGGCGCGCAACTGGCGATAAACCGCGTCGGGCGCGGTGATGATGAGGGTATTGGTCGTCGGGTCCGCTTGAACGTGCGCGCCGCCAACCTGCCCCGAAACCGGAGCCGCAGACGTCGGCGCAGCGCCGGAAGTCTGCGCAGGCTGAGGCGAACCCGGGGGCCGCGCCGCCGTTTGAAACGATGGAGGAGTGGGAGACTGGGACAGGCCCCCCGCAGCGGAATCGCTTCCTCCAACTCCGAGCAGCGTGCGCGCGAGACGGGCCGCCTCGGCGTTTTTCAAACTCACGACGTGGATGTTGCCCGCTGCCGCCGACGGTTGATCGAGCTTGGCGATGAGCGTGCGCACCAGGTTCGCACGCGACGGGCTCGCCGAACGTATGAGCAGGGAATTGCTGCTCGGCTCCGCCAGGACCGTCACTCGCTGGCTGGCATCCGCGCCCTGCGCCGCTGCATCGAGCAT
>JBGPLD010000145.1:0-4639 GCA_041486325.1 Gammaproteobacteria bacterium | reverse complement strand
GGATCGTAAAACTCCTCGACGCGACCGCACTGCATGCAGACCAGGTGATCGTGATGGTTGCCTTCATTGAGCTCGAATACCGCCTTGCCTGACTCGAAGTGGTGACGCTGGAGAATCCCGGCCTGCTCGAACTGGGTAAGAACGCGATATACCGTGGCCAGTCCGATATCGAGTCTCTCGCTCATCAGCACGCGGTAGACGTCTTCGGCCGAGAGGTGGCGCACCTTGCTTTCTTCGAACAGCTTGAGGATACGCAGCCGCGGTGCGGTAGCCTTCAAGCCGATGGTCTTGAGATCGTGGACGTTGGTCATTGAAGGTCCGTTCCGGGGAGGACGCCTGTTTCCGCTATGATATAGCGTTTCACATTTGGTCAGTAGCGCATCAACATGCAAAGAGTGCTCCTTCCGGCCCTTTCTATCGCGATGTCTGCGTGCGGAATTGCCCAGAATTTCTCGCCCTACCGGATGGAAATCCAGCAAGGCAATTACGTGTCGCAGGAAGCGGTGGCACAGCTGAAACCCGGGATGACCCGCGATCAGGTCCGCTTCGTGCTCGGAACGCCGCTGGTGAGCGACATCTTCCACCGCGATCGGTGGGACTATGTTTTCCTTCGCCAGCGCGCCAATCGCGGCGAGATCGAGCAGCGCAGGTTTGCGGTGTTCTTCGAGGACGGCAAGCTGCAGCGCGTCGATGGGGATATTGTCGCGGCTGCCGGAGCGGAGGTGTCCGCGCAGAAGGCGGATCAGTGAAGCTGGTAGTCGCCGGCGCGGGTGGCCGGATGGGCCGCAAGTTGGTCGAGATGGCGCTGAAATCGGCGGACCTGACGCTCGCGGGAGCGCTCGAAATTTCCGGCAGTCCGGTTATCGGCAAAGACGCAGGTGAGCTTGTCGGGCGCCCCTGCGGCGTCAAGATTGTTTCGGACTACGCCAGCGGAATCGTCGGGGCGGACTGCCTCATCGATTTCACCCGCCCGGAAGGCACGCTTGCCGGCCTGGATATTTGCACGAAGAACGGGGTGTCCATGGTGATCGGTACGACAGGTTTTTCTGCGCAGCAGAAGGAACGTATTGCCGCGGCAGCCGCGAAAATAGCGATCGTATTCGCTCCGAACATGGCGGTGGGCGTAAATGTTGCATTCCGGCTTGCCGGGGCGGCGGCCGAGGCGCTCGGTGACGGCTACGATGTGGAGATCATCGAGGCGCACCACCGGCACAAGGTCGATGCCCCATCGGGCACCGCGCTCAAGTTTGGCGAGATCGTCGCGCGGGCTCTAGGCAGGGATTTGGCTCGGGACGCCGTGCACGGGCGAAAGGGAGAAACGGGCACGCGCAATTCCGCGGCCATCGGGTTTCACTCCATCCGCGGCGGCGACATCGTCGGGGAGCACACTGTCATGTTCGCCGGGGAGGGCGAGCGCGTCGAAATTACGGTGCGCTCGGGCAGCCGTGTGAGCTACGCGCTGGGGGCATTGCGCGCCGCGCGTTTCCTCAAGGACAAGGACCGCGGCCTGTACGACATGCAGGACGTGCTGCGGCTGCGCTAGATCAGGGTTGCAGCGTCCCGCGCGGGACGCGTTTTCGCAGGGAAATCATTTCTGGGACTGCAGCGCCCGCAGCGCCTGCCGCGTCCACACCTGGTCGATGTCTTCGAGCAGCTCTTCGGCGTTTTTGTAGCGGTCTGCCGGATTCACGGCCAGCATCCGGTCCAGCAGCGCCTGGCAATCGGCAAGGTGCACGGGCAGCTGGGGCCGCGGTGCCCGGATATGCATTGCGATCAGCTCCGACACGGATTCGGCATCGAACGGACGCTCGCGAACCAGCATTTCGTAGAAGATGATCCCCAGCGAGTAGATGTCGGACTGCGCTGTCGCGGGCTTGCGTTCGATCTGCTCGGGAGAGACGTAGTAGGGCGTGCCGTACAGCTCGCCGTGGCGGGTGCGCCCAAGGTTCTCGCCGAGGCGCTTCGCGATGCCGAAATCGGCCAGCGCGATGGTCCCATCGGCGCGCGCCATGAAATTAGCCGGCTTGATGTCCCGGTGTATAACGCCGCGGTTGTGGATCTCGCGCAGCGCGCTCGCGGCCTGTGCAAGCAGCGAGAGTGCCTGGCGTCCCGTAAGGCCGTCGTCGATCAATTTGGAGAGGCTGCCGCGCGGAAAATACTCCATGGCGAGATAGGCGTGATCCTCGCCGAAGCCGCGGTCATAGATCTTGATCACGTTCGGGTGATCGATCGAGGAGATGATGTCGAATTCCTGCACGAAACGCTGCAGCAGGATTTCGTCCCGGCCGGGCGCCGTATTGAGGATCTTGAGCACCACTTGCTGCTTGTCGCTCTCGCGCTCGGCGAGGTAGACGATCGAAGACCCTCCCTGTCCGATCTTTGAGACAATGCGATAGCCCTGAATGGCCAGGCGCTTCTTGCCGCGGGCTTGGCCGGCGGCCTGGCCCGCGAGGAGTGAGCGCAGCATCGATCCCAGGGCCGCCTTGGACGCATCCGCGGCGATCCTGGCGCTGGCGGCCAGCGCCTGTCGCATTTCATCCGGAATCTGCACCGGGGCGGCCTCGGCGCTGCCGGCACCGATGCCGATGATTTCAAAGGCCTCGGTAGGCACGCTGCGGCCCCGCAATTGCACTTTCTTGTGCGCTCCAGTCGTTACCACGGCTCCCGCCACGGCGACGGTGGCCTCGCTTGCCACCAGGGCCCACCCGAGCTTCTTTGTCTGCCCTTCCAGGCGCGAGGCAATATTGACGCTGTCGCCGACCGCAGTGGGTTCGCTCTTCTGGCCCGGGGCGCCCACATTGCATAAGAGCAGCTCCCCTGTGTGAATGCCGACGCCGATCGTGAAATCGGGCAGGTCCGGCGATGGATGGCGCTGCTTTACCCAGTCGCGGAAGCCGTGCGCCGCGATCTGCATCGCCAGGCCCGCGCGCACAGCGCGCCGCGCGTGGTTCTCGCCCTCCACGTCCTGGCCGGGCTCGAACAACGCCATAATGCCGTCGCCGATGAATTTCATGACCCAGCCGCGGCAGCGGATGATCGGGGCGCAGGCGATTTCGAGATAGGCCTTGAGCATCTCGGCGATGTCTTCGTTGGAAAGCCGCTCCGAATAAGTTGTAAAGTTTCGTATATCGGAAAACAGCACGGTGGCTTCCGCGATCCTGCCGGTCAGATTGATGGGATCGGTGTCCTCGAGCGCCGCGCTGGTGTTCTTGCCGGCGATCTTGTCCCGGAACTTCTCCGTCAGGCGGTCCTGCTGCGGGATGAGCCTTGCGGCCAAAACCTGCGTCAGGTTCTCGTGCTTCTTGAGACGACTGTTGACTGCCTCCATCAGTTCGTGGCGGGTGAAAGGCTTGGGAAGATAGTCGTCGGCCCCGAGATTCATTCCGCGGCGCATGCTGCTGCGATCGTCCAGCGCCGTAAGGAAAATGAACGGAATCTCGGAAAAATGCGGCTCCGCGCGCAAGGCCTCGAGCACCGCGAATCCGTCCATTTCCGGCATCATCACGTCGCAGAGAATAAGGTCCGGCGGATCCTTGCGCGCCAGCTCGAGGCCGACGCGGCCGTTCTCGGCGCCTGTGGCTGCGTAGCGCTCGGCTTTCAGCATCAGCGTGATGTTCATGCGGATGCTGGCCTCGTCCTCTATGACGAGGATTTTTTTCGCCGGCCCCTGCGCCATCAGCCCATCCCGGCCAGATGTGCAACCGGCCGCAGAGGAATAATCACGCTGAACCGTGTGCCGGCGCCGACCACGCTCCGGAAGCCGATCTCGCCGCTATGAAGTTCCACCGATTTTTTCACAATGGCCAGTCCCAGCCCGGTGCCGGGCCGGTTATCGACATTCGACGCCCGGTGAAAGCTTTCGAACAGCCGCGGCTGGTCCTGCTCGGGGACGCCGATTCCATGGTCCTGGATCTCGATTACCGCCTTCTCGCCCTGCCTGGACAGCGAAAGAATCACTTCGCTGCCCAAGGGGGAATATTTCACCGCGTTCGAAAGCAGGTTATTCATGATGTGACGCAGCAGCCGCTCGTCCATTTCCGCATCGGTGTGATCGAAGCTGTCGCTGAAAGTGATTACGTGTTGCTTGCCCTGCGCAATTCGGAATTCCGAGACGATCTTGCGGCAGAGAGCGCGCAGATCGAGCTTCGCCGGGTTGAGCTTCAGTATTCCGGATTCGACCCTGCCGAGGGTGAGCACGTCGTCGATCAGCTCGCTCATCCGCTTGGCGCCGCTCTGGATGGTCTGCAGGAGATTGAGTTTTTCCTCGGGGCTCAGGCTGTCGGGATAATGCTCGATCAGCTCCGCGGACGACAGGATGGTTGCGAGCGGAGTGCGAAACTCGTGCGAGGCCGTGGCGACGAACCGCGATTTCATCTCGGACAGCTCGCTTTCGCGCTGCATTGCCGACAGAAGCTCGGCCTCCGCGAGCTTGCGCTTGTCGATATCGACGTTGACGCCGGTCATGCGCAGCGCCCGGCCGCCCGCGTCGCGCTCGACCACCCTTCCGCGGCACTGGCTCCATACCCAGCCTCCGGCGAGGGTCTTGACGCGGTGCTCGGCAACATACTCGGACTCCCCTCCGTTCAGGCAATTGCTCAGGGCCTCCTTCACCTTCGGAAGATCATCGGGATGCACCATT
>JBGPLD010000144.1:0-4657 GCA_041486325.1 Gammaproteobacteria bacterium | reverse complement strand
GTAAGGAAACGCCGGCGCTGGTATCCGTGCAGCACGCTCCAGAGGACAGGCAGGCTCGCCAGCCCCGCGGCAACCATGCCCGCAATGAATTTCCACGACAGGCCCGCGAGAAAAATCACGTAGAAGCCCGCCGCCGCCACGAGCAATGCCGTGCCGAGATCGGGCTGGCGCGCGATCAGCAGGGTCGGCACCGCCAGCAGCATTGCCGCGACCGCGTATTCGCGGAAGCCCAGCGCCCCCTCGTGCAGGTGGAAGTAGCGCGCGAGCATCAGGGGTATCGCGATTTTCGCGAGCTCGGACGGCTGAATGCTGCCGAAGCCGAGAGGGAGCCATCTGCGCGCTCCGTTGCGAACGTCGCCGAAGAGGGCGACCCCGGCCAGCATCAGCAGGACCAGCAGGAAGACCGGTACCGCATAGCGCATCAGGGCCAGCGGATGAATTTGGGCAGCGAGCCACATCACCGCCAGCGCGATCACGATATTGAGCGCCTGCGCGGCGACGCGGGCCGGCTGCTCGAAGGACGCGCTGTAGAGCGTCAGGATGCCCAACAGCAGAAGCCCGAAGACGGTCACGAAGAGCGGCCCGTCGATCCTGGCGGCAAACCGCTCGGCCAGGCCTCTAATCATCGCCGTCCTCCCCGGGCACCGCCTCGGCAGGCCTGTCCGCGCGTCGGCCGAGCAGGTAGTAGTCGAGCACCTGGCGCGCGACTGGTGCGGCCGCCCGGGCGCCGAAGCCCGCGTTCTCTACCACCACGGCGAGCGCGATTGTCGGGTTGTCTGCCGGCGCATAGGCGATGAACAGCGCGTGATCGCGAAGTCGCTCGCTGACTCTCGACTCTTCGTATTTTTCATTCTGCTTGAGTGCCACTACCTGCGCGGTGCCGGTCTTGCCGGCGCTTGCATACTTCGCTCCGGCAAAGGCGCGCGCCCCGGTGCCTTCCTTGTTCACGCCGACCATTGCCCTCCTGATCAATTCGAGGTTTTGCGGTTTCACCGCCAGAATCTTTACCAGCTGCGGCTCCACGACGAAGCGCTCGCCGGTTTTCGCGTCTTCGGAGTAGCTGACGAAGTGCGGGCGGTACATCACGCCGTTATTTGCGAGCGCAGCCACGGCCTGCGCGAGCTGCAATGGCGTGTACGCGTTATACCCCTGGCCTATGCCCACGCTGATGGTCTCGCCGGCGTACCACTTCTGCTGCTCGGGAGTCCGGAAGCGCCGCTTTTTCCATTCCGGAGACGGCAGCACTCCGGTTGCTTCGCCCTCGACGTCGATGCCGGTGCGGGCGCCGAATCCGAACTGGCCCATGAAGTGCGCGATATTGTCGATGCCCAGATCGTTGGCCAGATTGTAGTAATAGGTATCGCAGGACACGACGATCGATTTGACCATGTCCACGTAGCCGTGCCCGCTCGCCTTGAAATCGCGAAACCGGGTTCCGCCGAACATGAAATAGCCGGGATCGAAAGTTGTCTGCGACGGTGTTCTCTTGCCCAGCTCCAGTGCCGCGAGCGCCATGTAGGGTTTGAAGGTGGAGCCGGGCGGATAAAGGCCGGTCAGGGCGCGGTTGTTGAGAGGCAGGTCGGGGGAGTCGTTGAGCTCATCCCAGCTCGCCGGATCGATGCCGTCGACGAACAGATTGGGGTCGAAGCCGGGCATGGACACGAATGCGAGCACCCCGCCTGTCGACGGCTCTATGGCGACCAGCGCGCCGCGGTTTGCGCCGAACGCCCGCTCTGCGATTTCCTGCAGCCGGATGTCGAGTGTCAGGCTGAGGTTATTTCCGGCAACGGGGGCGGAGCGCGACAGGGTGCGCACGCCGCGCCCGCCGGCGTCGATTTCCATCTGCTCGAAGCCGGTGATGCCGTGCAGCTCGCGCTCGTAGCTTTGTTCCAGCCCGGTTTTCCCGACGTGGTCGGTGCCCCGGTAGTTGGCGGCGAGGTCTGCTTCCTTGATGTCCTCGAGGTCCTTGTCGTTGATTCGGCCGAGGTAGCCGACGACGTGCGAAGCTACCTCGCCAAAGGGATATTGCCGGAACAGCCGGGCCTTGACTTCCACTCCCGGAATTCGGAAGAGGTTGACCGCGACTTTCGCGACTTCCTCGTCGGTGAGGCGCGTGCGAATCGGCAGGCTGTCAAGGCTCTTGCTCTCCTCCAGCATGCGCTGGAAGCGCCGGCGATCCTTGGGCGGAATGTCGACTACTTCGGCAAGCCCGTTGATCGTGGCTTCGAGGTCGGCGACCTGGCCCGGCGTGATCTCGATGGTGTAGGCGGAAAAATTGCGCGCGAGCACCACGCCATTGCGGTCGTGGATGATGCCGCGGCCGGGCGGGATCGGCACGAGCGAGATGCGGTTGTCCTCGGCCCGGGTGTTGTAATAATCGTGCTGCCAGACCTGAAGGTAGAAGAACCGCGAGAACAGGATCGCGAACGCGGCGAGCACCACGATGCCTGCGACGCTGACGCGAAACTGGAAGTGCTGCAGCTCCCGCTGGGTATTCCTGAGCTCGACGAATTTCATGTCTCAGATCGGACGGTTCTCGTCCACGTCCACGGGCCGGCGCTGCGGAACAAGGAGCAGGAACGACGCGACCGGCCACAACGCCGCGGCGATCAGGCTGCTGGCGAAATAGGCGAACCCCGGAAACGTCCCGCCGGCGATATGGCGCACCGCGACCACCAGCAACTGGCTCGCGAGCAGAAGCATAAGCACATGGGCGGCCTGTCCCCACAGCGAGAACCAGAGAATGCGCCGGTGCAAAGTGATCGCTGCGAATGCGAGCACGGCATAGGCAAAGGCATGCTGGCCGAGCAGCGCGCCGTTGCCCGCGTCCATGATGAGACCAAGCGCCCAGGCGGCGCCTATGCCCATCTTGCGCGGCTGGTGCACGCACCAGAAGGTAAGGACCAGCGCCACGAGGTCTGGCACCCCGATGAGGTCGCGCCACGGCAGCTGGTTGAAGAGCAGCGCGAGCACGATCGTAAACACCATGTAGCCCACGCTCACCGGAAGCAGAATGCGGTGCGGGCGATCATCGAAGGGCATTACGCTTCCCCTGATCCTGCGTTCATTCCTGCCTCCTTATCCGCTTCTGCTTTGCGGGCCTGGCCGTTGCGGGCTCGGCTTCTGCAGGGCGAGGCGGCAGGTTTGTTTCCTGCGACAGAACGAGTACCTGCTTATGCTTGTCGGTGCCCGCGGTGGGCAGGCAGGTGATGCGGGCGAAGTGGTAAGCGGAATCGCGCTCGATCCGCGCAATCCTGGCGACCGGCAGGCCGCTCGGATAGGTGCCGTCGATGCCCGAAGTGACAAGCACGTCATCCGCGTGAAGGTCGGCGTTTGCGGCCATGTAGCGCAGATCGAGCGTGCCGTCGCCGCCGCCGTAGGCCACGGCGCGCAGGCCGTTTCTTACCACCTGCACCGGCAGCATCTGCTCCTTGTCGGTGATCAGGGTCACCTCGGAAAGCAGAACGTGCACCCGCGTCACCTGGCCGATGACGCCAACGTCGTCGACCACCGCCTGGCCGGCCTCGATTCCGCTCCGGCTGCCTTTGTCGATCACGATCCTGCGCGAGAACGGATCGCGTCCCGCATAGAGGATCTCGGCGAAAATGGACTTGCGCGGCATGCGCTCGCGCGCATCCAGCAGCCTCCTCAGCTGTGCGTTTTCCGCGCCCAGTGCCTCGAGCGTCAGCAGCCCGGTCGCCGCCTGCAACTGTTTTGTCTTGAGCGCGTCGTTCTCGCGGGTGAGCGCCGCCTGGTCCGAGAAATAATCGGCAACGGCATTGAACAGCGTTACCGGAGCCATGGACGCCCGCTGCAAGGGATAGGCAACCAGAGCGGCGGCCCGGCGCAGCGAATCCGCATAGCGGAAGCGCGCATCGAGAACCATCAGAAGAACCGCGAGCGAAACGAAGAACGCCAGGCGGACCAGCGGCGCGGGACCGCGGCTGAAAAACGGCGGCGGCTGGTAGTCCATCAGCAGTGATAGAAGTGAAGGGTGAATGAAAGAAGGCGCGAAGGACCTCCGGGGCGGCCGCCCGTCTTACGCTTCATGCATTCACGCATTCACCAGTCTGGTTATTCGCTGGTGAAGATGCTCCCGAGCTTGTCCATTCTTTCCAGCGCTTTGCCGGAGCCGCGAACGACGCACGAAAGCGGATCGTCGGCGATGATCACCGGAAGTCCCGTTTCTTCCATGATAAGCCGGTCGAGGTCGCGCAACAATGCGCCGCCGCCGGCGAGCACCAGGCCTTTCTCGGCGATGTCGGCGCCCAGCTCAGGAGGCGTCTGCTCCAACGCGGATTTCACCGCGCCCACGATCTGGTTCAGCGGCTCGGTGAGCGCTTCCAGGATTTCGTTCGAGGAAATGGTGAAGCTTCTCGGGATGCCTTCGGCAAGATTTCGGCCTTTTACCTCCATCTCGCGCACTTCGGAACCCGGGAACGCCGAGCCAATCTGCTTCTTGACGGTCTCCGCGGTGGTCTCGCCGATCAGCATGCCGTAGTTGCGGCGAATGTAATTGATGATGGCCTCGTCGAGCTTGTCTCCGCCGACGCGCACCGAGCCCGAGTACACCATGCCGCCGAGCGAGATCACGCCGACCTCGGTCGTGCCGCCGCCGACGTCCACGACCATCGAGCCCGTGGGTTCGGCCACCGGC
>JBGPLD010000143.1:0-4675 GCA_041486325.1 Gammaproteobacteria bacterium | reverse complement strand
TGCCGTACGGGCCGTAGCTGAAAATCACCGGGCAGCGGCCCTCGGCCGCCGGGCGGAACACGTCCGCGCGCAGCACCAGGCCGTCGTCCAGCGCGATCGGCACGTCCCATTCGATGCGCATGCCGTCGCGGATTTCGGTTTTCGTCGCGGTCATTTCCCGACTCCTCCTGGTGATCCGGCAATCGCCAAAAATGTCGATGGAATTTTATCGAAGTCGATTCTGCCTGAATGTTGATCCAGGTCAAAACACCCGGCACAAAAAAGTTGTCTTGTTGACGCGTATACTGCGCAGGTGTTGAAAAGGAGGGACTGTTGCAATGGAGAGCTGTCCATGATTGCCAATATACACGTCGAATATCGCTCTGCTTTTATCAGGAAACGGGAGCGGCTGATCCTGTCCGCCCTGCTTGTTTTCGCCGTTCTGCCGGCACAGCAGGAGGCGGGCGCCCAGGGCGGCGGTCGCAGCGGCAAGGAAGTGGTCGATGCGGTCTGCCTCTCATGCCACGGAACCGGCGCGAACGGCGCTCCGAAAATCGGCGACCGCGACGCATGGAGCAAGCGTGCGTCGCAGGGCCTGACGGGGCTCACGCAAAACGCGCTCAAGGGCATCCGCCAGATGCCCGCGCATGGAGGCAATCCGGGGCTCACCGATCTCGAAATCGGACGCGCCGTCACTTTCATGGTCAACAGATCGGGCGGCCACTGGGTAGAGCCCGTCAGCGCGAAGGACATGGGTGCGGAGCGCAGCGGCGAGCAGGTCGTCAAGGCGCAGTGCACGAAGTGCCATCAGGAAGGCACAGGCGGCGCACCCCGGATCGGCGACAAGAATGCCTGGGTACCGCGAATGAAGCAGGGACTCGATTACCTGGTTCGCTCCGCGATCAGGGGGCACGGCGGCATGCCTCCGCGCGGCGGCGCGGCCAATCTTACCGATTCCGAGCTTCGCGCCGCGATCACCTACATGTTCAATCCGGGCGCCCCGCCCGCGGGTGATTCCCGGGGAGCGAGCGGCGCGACGACCGCGGCCTCAGCGAAGGCTGCAAAGGCGGATCCCAATCACAAGTCCGTTGGCGGCATGGAAATATTCCTGGGATTCGCGCCGGCGGAGAGCCTGCTCGCCTTTCCGGAGCAATCCATCGAAAGAACCATGCACGGAGGGATTCCAAAAGGGTCCGGCTACTACCACGTCAACGTTTCCCTCTTCGATCGCGCGAGCAACGCCCCGATATCCGGCGCGCAAGTCGAAATCCAGGTCGAGCAAGCCGGCATGACGAGCGAGTCGAAGGCGCTGGAGCCGATGGCGGTAGGAGCGGCGAGCTACGGAAATTATTTGAAGATGAAGGGAAAAACGCCGTACCTGATTACCGTCCGGGTGCGGACCCCGGAGTCGTCACGCACGATCGAGGCCCGATTCGATCACAGGCTCGACTGATAGCCGGCGCCGCCCGGGCTTGCCCCGGGCGCAAAGAATGCAAGGGCGCGCGCCTCGATGCTCTGGCGGGGCGGGGCGCCGGCCGGCGAATCGGGATCGTCGAACGAAGTGTGGGGAGTAAAGCGCGCGCGGCCGTCCTTTTCCGAGTCGAATACCTTGAATACCAGCGCCTCGTCGCGCCGCATTGCGGGAAAATAAAACCAGCGGTGAGCGGGGCTGTAGCGCAGCCGGTATGTCTGGCCCACCCTGTGCGGATAGCGTCGCTCGGAAATGAGCAGGTCGCCGGGCGCCACGCTGCGGGCATCGGCAACGGCCAAGGGGTTGGCGGTGATGGGCTTGTTGATGGCGCGCCAGACCTGGATGATGGCGAAGCGGTGCCGCAGCAAATCCTCCGCCTCGCCCGGCAGGAGCTCGCGCACTCGCTGCGGTCCGGACCATTCGGTATAGTCGTTGTGCGCGGCGAGCACGGGCTCGCGGATCTGCCTGGCCTCCCTCTCCGTCTCGTCTCCCGAGCGCAGCGTGTGGTCGAAGACAAGCACGCGCGAGGCGCCGCAAGCGGCCCTCACCAGATGCTCGATCTCCGGGTAATACACGGATTTCAATTGCTCCGTATCGAAGAAATCCGCGACCGCAGTCCTGTGCCCGACGAATACGAAACCGTTCTCGTCGAGCGACAGCCGGTCCGCGAACGGGCGAGCGTCGCGGATGCTCACTTTGCGCCGCTCATAAGTGCCGGTGGTCTTGCGACGTATGTTATTGGGACCGAAGGTTTCGTTGACCAGCTTTTCGCCCGTATCCACCGTGTAGGTGATCTCGGCGGTAATTTCAGAAACAAGTTCCGAATCGAGTTCCGGCATGCGCTCAAATCCGGATTCTGCGTTCTGATTCCACGTCAGCGCGTCGCTTTCCAGGTACCGGTGTTGCCGGCAGACCTGACCGTTCCCTCGATAGATTTCTCGCCGACGCGGCCGCGATAATCCGAATCCGGCGTCACGAATCTGATCTGGTTCCCGCGCAGCCGCCCCCGGGAAATCGGCACCATGCTATTTCCCGTTCTCAGCGTCCCCGACACCTTCTGGAACTCCTGGTTGAGGGTGAGCTCGCCGTGGGGAAGCTGCCACTTGCCTTCAACCCTCGCCGGCACGATCCAGAGGTAGGCCGTGCAGTAGGTTTCGCAGCCAAGCTCGGCGGTTTCATCCGGCGCCCAGTCTCCCATTCTGAAGGAGTTCGTCACGATGCGGGTGCCGGGCTTGAGCGACAGGATCGTCGGGCGCAGCTTCAGATTCAGTTCGGTCAGCAGGAACATGGTAATCACGGTGGCGCTGGACAGGTCGGACTGGAAAATGTCCGCCTGAACGAACGTAGCCTTGTCGGCCACCCCCGCACTGGCGGCATTGCGCCTGGAGAGCGCAACCATGTCGGGGTTGAACTCGATGCCCAGTGCGCGCGTTCCCCGCCTCGCGGCGGCAATCACGGTGCGGCCGTCGCCCGAACCGAGATCGATCACAAAATCCCCGGGCATGACCTTCGCCATGTCGAGCATCTTTTCGACGAGCTCCGGCGGCGACGGCACCCAGATCACGTCCTTGCCCGCTTGCCCGACCTCCGGCTCGAAACCCAGCTGGGTCGGCGTCTGTGCGGGAGCACAAACCGCAATCGCGGAAAAAACCAGAATCAACAGCCCTTGGTGCGCGTAACGCCATACGGACATCGCTAGCTCTCCTAATAGGACGGACAATCCTGTGCACGCGCGGGACCCTCGAAGAGCGCCGCGCCGGCCCGAAGCGGACGAAAAATCAGGCCAGCTGGAAGGATTCCAGCGCCTGGTGGAAAAAATCTCCCGGCTCCATTCCCACGCCACCGGCGTGGGGAGGGTACCATTCCTGGATGCGTACACGCGCCGGGCCGCGCAGTTCCGGCACGTACCATTCGATCTCCTCGCGGTTCAGGTTCCGGTCATACGAATTCGGATAAAAACTTCCCGGCCCGAGCATGAAAGCGCGGCGGATGACGAGGGCACGGTAGGCTTTGCCCCCCGCGCGGACTTCCTCCCAGCCTTCGACCCCGATCGATGCGGTCATGTAGATGCGGTACCCGTTGGAATCGGTTCGGTGGACCGCCTGCCGCCACTCCTTGCCGGAAACGAGCGGAAAATCGTACATCCGCAGTGCCGGAGTAAATGTCCCGATTCTCGGCGTGTCCTCGCTCAGGGTGCCGGATACTTCGATGCCGGGCGATTCGAACAGCGCGTTGTCGTGCACCTTCCCGTTTTCGTCGGTGGTGATGAAGCGTATGCCGCTCGCGTCGATCGACTCGACCCTGCGGGTGAGCACTCCCCGGGGCAGGCCGTTGTAGCCGTCGGTGCGGCGGAATGTCCATCTATCGCCCACTCGCCATTGCGGTGCCGGCACCGAGGTCGCTTCGAATTCCCCGCGGCGGGGCATTGCGCAGGCTGAGAGCGCGAGCGCGCCTCCTGCGGAGAGAAAAGTCCTGCGATCCATGGCAAACCTCCTTGTCGGATTCCTGGAACTGCGCCCCGGTCTGCGGGACGGATGTTTATCGTAGCAGGCTAACGCCCATCCCGTGAAAGCGCGCGCCGGCAATTTGGGGCCAAGGCCCGGCACCCCCGTCTCTTTGGCGGAGATCTTTGCGTATATTATCTCTTCGACGACCCGACCCGCGCACTCGCCGCCTAGAAAGGAAATGCGAAAATGAACTGGAACGAAAGACGCCGGCGCTTTCGCGCCCTCCTCTCTGCGAAGCGCTGTGTGTACCCCGGCTCCGTATTCGACCCGATCTCCGCGCGCATCGCCGAGGACCTGGGCTTCGAGTGCGGCATGTTCGCGGGATCGGTGGCCTCCCTGACGGTCCTCGGCGCGCCGGACCTGGTCGTGCTTTCGCTGCCGGAATTCGCGGCGCAGGCCTGCCGAATCTGCCGCGCAGGCAACTTGCCGCTCATCGTGGACGCGGATCACGGCTACGGCAACGCGCTCAACGTGAGGCGCACGGTGGAAGAGCTCGAGACGGCGGGCGTTGCTGCGCTGACCATAGAGGACACCGAGCTGCCCGCGCCTTTCGGCGCGGCAAACAAGATGCAGCTCGTCTCGATCGAGGAAGCCACGGGCAAGATGCGCGCGGCGCTCGGTGCGCGCCAGGACCCGGAGCTCGTGATCGTGGGAAGGACGAGCGCGGCGGCGGTCAGCGGCGTCAAGGATGCGGCCGAGCGCGCCAAGGCCTACGAAG
>JBGPLD010000142.1:0-4692 GCA_041486325.1 Gammaproteobacteria bacterium | reverse complement strand
GACCAGCCGCTCCAGCATGTAGGACATGACCGGGCGGCCGGCGCCGCGGTACGCAGCCCCGGGCGGCTTGTTAGTCACGGCGAGCTGGATGCGCGCATACGCTGCCGGCACGTCGTACACGCCCGTGAGGCACGCGGTGACGCCCTGCGTGTTGATGAAAGGCCCGGTCGGCGCGAGGTAGGCGCCCAGGTCCGTGATGCATGAAAAGCGCACTGCGAGAAAACGCCCGGAAGCATCGAGCGCGAGCTCGCCGCGGCTGATCACGCCTCGCCCCTGCTCGTCGGAGAGGAACACTTCCGCGCGCGTGCCGGTCCATTTCACGGGGCGAGCGGTTTTCTTCGCGGCGAGCAGCAGCGCGCAGTACTCCGGATAGATGTTGAAGCGCACGCCGAAGCCGCCGCCGACGTCATGGGCGATCACGTCGATCTTGTCGTCGGGAATTCCGGTGGTGATCACCAGTTGCGAGCGCATGACAGCCGTGCCCTGGGTGCAGGCGTAGAGCGCGTACTTTCCGGTTGCCGGGTCGTAAGTGGCGCAGCAGGCGCGCGGCTCCATCGGATTGCCGGCCACGCGCTGGTTGTCGAGGGTCAGCTTCACCACGCGCGCGGCGGAGCGGAATGCGGCTTCGGTCGCGGCCTCGTCGCCGGTGCCGTAGTCGAAAGAGAGATTGCCCGGCAGCTCCGCGTGCAGCTGCGGCGCTCCCGGCTGCAGCGCCTTCTCGGCCAGAGTCACCGCGGGCAGTTCACGGTACTCGACCTCGATCAGCTCCGCGGCATCCTGCCCGGCCAGAGCTGTTTCGGCAATGACGCAGGCGACGCACTCCCCGACGTGCCGCACCTTGCCTTGCGCGAGCACGGGGCGCGGCGGTTTCTTGAGCGGCTGGCCGTTGCGGTCATTGACGCCGAGCTGCGTGGGAAGCGATCTGTAGCCGGCCGCCGCGACGTCCTCGCCGGTGAGCACGGCGAGCACCCCGGGATGCGCGAGCGCGGCCCGGGTATCGATCGAGGCGATCTCGGCGTGCGCGCGGTCCGAGCGCAGGAACACCGCATGAGCCTGATTCGGAAAATTCCAGTCGGAGGTGAATTTTCCCTGCCCGGTGAGCAGGCGGCGGTCCTCAAGTCTTCCTTGCATATGGGTCGGGAGAATACCAGAACAGCAAGATGAATCACTCGGTGGAAAAACGCGCGCAACTGTGCTAAAAAGCCGCCATGACGACGCTTCGATTCCGAAGCCGCCCGGTCGCCTGGCTCGCGCTTGCAGGCATGGCGCTCAATGCGTTCTGGCCTTTGCTCGCCAACGCCAGGCCGAACGTGCCGGCGATCCCCTCCGAGATCTGCAGCGCCACCGGCTTCAAGCACGTCGCCGACGGCTTCGAAGGCGGCGCACCCGCCGAAGCTCCCGGAGTTCAGCCATCGCACTGCGCGCTGTGCCCGCTCAATGCGGAGCGCAGCGCGGCGATTCCCGCCGCGAAGCTTCCGCCGTTTTCATCGTCGCCTGCCGCCAGGCAGGCGCCCGCGTTTTTCGACGCGGGGTGTCCCCAAACCGCCCTCAATCTCACCGCGCCCCCGCGCGCCCCGCCTTTCCTCGCCTGAACTGACGGCTGTTCCGCGTGCGACTTCGGTCGTGCGGTTTTGCCTGCGCGAGTGCCCGTTGTAAGGCCGGCGCATGGCTTGAATTTTCAGGACGAGGAAAAATGAGGAAGACATCAACAATCGCTTGCTTGGGCGGGCTGGCGCTCCTGCTCGCCGCCGGCGCCGCCCGCGCATCCTGCGGCTCGGCTTTCTGCGTGCTCAACACCAACTGGTCAACGCAAGGTGTCGCCAGCGACCCCGGCACCCTGAGACTGGACATGCGCTTCGAGTTCATCGACCAGCAGCATCTCCAGGCGGGCAGCCACCGTATCTCGCAGGCCGAAGACACCGCCGATACCACCGAGCTGCGAACCATCAACCGCAACCTGCTCACCACGCTGGACTATACGTTCTCGAAGAACTGGGCCGCTTCGGTTTCGGTGCCGGTCGTCGATCGTTTCCACTCGCACATCGACGATCCGACGAGCGCTGCGACAGTGGAGACCTGGAATTTCACCAAGATCGGCGATACGCGCGTGCTGGGGTTCTACCGCTTCGACAACGAAAAGAATCCCTTCGTCAATTACGGGCTGAACTTCGGTGTCAAGCTGCCCACGGGCGATTATAAAGTCACGAACGCCGATGGCGCCGCCGCGGAACGCTCGCTGCAGCCCGGAACGGGAAGCACCGACGCCGTGCTCGGCGCCTATTACTCGGCGCCGGGATTCCACCAGGACTCGAGCTGGTGGGCTCAGGTGCTCGCGCAGCAGGCCGTGGCCACCACGGACGGTTTCAGGCCCGGCAACCAATACCAGTTCAACGTGGGTTATCGCTACCCTTTCTCCGATGCGCTGCAGGGATTATTGCAGGTCAATTCCCTGGTCAAGGGCAGGGACTCCGGCGTCAACGCGGAACCGGACTTGAGCGGATCGAAGAGCGTGTTTCTCAGCCCGGGACTGAGCTACTCGATCACGCACGACACCCAGCTGTACAGCTTCGTGCAGCTGCCGATCTATCGTTACTACAACGGCATCCAGCTGAGCGTCGATTGGGCGGTCGTGGCGGGATTCACGATGCGGTTCTGACATTTCTTGCGGTACACTACGGCGCTTTCACGAACCGTGGGGGCGCCATGAGGCTCGCGAGCTACCGCACATCGAAAGGATCCGGCTACGGCGTCGTGACCGACGAGGGTATAGTCGATCTCACCCGCCGCATCGGCAAGAAATTTCCGGACCTGCTCGCCTTGCTGGCGGGAGGCGCCCTTCGCCAGGCCGAGAAGGTCGCGAAAAGCGCCAACGCGGATTTCAGTCTCTCCAAGCTCAGGTTTCTCCCGGTAATCCCGAACCCGGGGAAGATCATCTGCGTCGGCCTCAACTACGAGGAGCATCGCGTCGAAACCGGCCGCGACAAGACTGAAAGCCCCGCGCTGTTCATCCGCGTCGCCGATTCTCAGGTCGGACACAACCAGCCGATCATCCTGCCTCCGGAATCCACCAACCTCGATTACGAAGGCGAGATCGCGGTGATCATCGGCAAGCGCGGCCGGCGTATTTCTTCGGAGAACTCGTGGAAGCATGTCGCCGGCTACGCCTGCTACAACGACGGCTCGATCCGCGACTGGCAGCGTCACACGGTGCAGTGGACCGCCGGAAAAAATTTCAGCCAGACCGGCGGCTTCGGCCCATGGATGACGACGCGCGGCGAAATCACGGACGCGGAGGAGTTGACCCTCGAGACCCGGCTCAACGGCCAGGTGATGCAGCATGCGACAACGGAAATGATGATTCACCGCATCCCGCGGCTCATCAACTACATCTCCACTTTCACCCCCCTCGAGCCAGGCGACGTCGTCGTCACCGGCACGCCGGGCGGGGTCGGGGCGCGGCGCAACCCGCCGGTGTGGATGAAGCCGGGCGACACGGTCGAAGTCGAAGTCACGAAGTGCGGGACGCTGGTCAATACCATCAAGGCAGGCTGAAACGCTTGCCCTTTTAGTCGCGGGTCAGCGTGATGAAGATGCTGCAGGGCGCGTAATCGAGCAGCGACTTGCCCACCGAGCCGCGCCACCAGCGCGAGGCGAAGGAGGCCTTTTGCTGGTGCCCGATGACGATCAGATCGGCCTTGAGTTCAGCCGCCAGCCGGCAGATCTCCTCGACCGGTTCCCCGACCGCAAGGTGGCCGGTGACGCTGAAGCCCTTCTGCTTGAGTTGATTGATGCCCTCATTGAGCACTTCCTGCGCGCGCTTTTTTTCCTCTTCGAGAAGTTCCTCGGGGAGAAATCCCTCGGTCAGAAACATGCTCGAAGGCATGCCGGCCACCGCGAGAAGATGCGTATCCGACTTGGCGAAGGACGCGATCTCGGCGGCGGCGAGCAGCGCCGACTTGCCTTCGCGGGAACCGTTGTATGCCAGCAGTATTTTCTGAAATATCATGGCAGTCTCCTTGGCTGTTGCCTGCGATTTGCCTATTTTGCCAGCAGTCCGAGCCGTTCGATCAGCGCGCGCTCATGCTGCAATGTGTCGCGCGCGTACTTCGCATAGTCCTCGCTCGACTGGTACCACGGCTCCTGGTCGAGTTGCTCCAGCACTTTTAGGTGCTCGGGATCGTCGAGCGCCTTCCTGAAGCCGTCGTGCAGGATTCTTACCGTGCGCAATTCCATGCCCCGGGGCCCGACGATTCCGTAAGGCGAGGTCGAAACTACGTCCAGGCCCAGTTCCTTCGCGGTAGGCACGTTCGGCCAATGCCGGGTGCGCTGGCTGCCGAAGGTGACGAGCAGCCGGAGCTGGCCCGCGTCGACGAACCGTCCCCAGCCGCTGGAGTCCGACTGCGCCATGATGTGCCCGCCCATGAGGGCTTGCGTGGAGTCGGCGTTGCCCTTGAACGGCACGTGCAGAAATTCCACGCCGGCTTTCATCGCCACCTCCTCCATGAGCAGGTGCGGCGAGGTGCCGGTACCAGTCGAGCCGTAGGTCATCTTGCCAGGATGGGTCCTGGCGTACTCGAGCAGTTCGCGAAACGACTTGATCGGCGAGTCGCTCTTCACGACGACGCCGAAGGTGTAGCCCGTGAGGCCGATGATGTAGGTGAAGTCGCGCACCGGGTCCCACGCGACCTTTTG
>JBGPLD010000141.1:0-4695 GCA_041486325.1 Gammaproteobacteria bacterium | reverse complement strand
CCGACCGCTGGCATCACCAGGGCGCGCGCCGTGGCGAGCCATTGCGCCAGCTCGGGATGATCGGGTGCGCAGTACGCGATTTTCAGGGCCTTGGGCGGGGTGACGCCGACTCGCAGGAAATCCGCCTCCGGCCGGAGGCAGACCACGTCGAATGCCATTTCAAGGCTTCGCGGCAGGCTCGTGGGTGCGGCCGGCGATGCTGCCCACGGGAAAGAAGCAGAGCAGCACGAGCGGGGCGGCGCCGATATTGCGCGTGACGTGGTACTCACCCGGAGGGATCACGATGGTATCGCCCGCCCTGAGCGGGAATTTGCCGCTTTCGGCGTCAGTCAATCCTTCGCCCGAGAGCACGTGGATGCATTCCTCGAAGCCGTCATGGCGATGCGGGCCGCGTGGCTTGTCGCCGGGCTTCACCACCGGGATTTCCACGAGCCGCAGCGTCACATTCTGCGTGCCGCGCTCGCCCGAGGCGATCTCGAGCGACTTGCGCCCGGGAAGGCCCATCGATTTTGCGTCGAGCTGCCTGAACACGCGCGCCATCGCCCCACCCCTTACTTGACCTTGCGCAGGTGACGCAGCTCGGCGGTGCCGCCCTGGACTTCATCGAGCTGCCTGAAGATCTCTGCGGCCTCGCGCGCAATCGCGTCGGCGATGCCTTCGAGCATGTGCTTGCCCTTGTCCGCGGTGGCGTGCTCGGGATTGCCGTACCAGCCGGTCGGCGCGATGGTGCGAATGTCGGTGAGCACCGGCTGGAAGCTGCGCGTGCGGCGCAGCTTGTCCCACTTGCGGCCGTGGCCGTGCTCGGAAGACTGCTCGATGCGATCGAGGTGCACGAGATCCGGACGACAGGCAAGCACCGCGTGCGCCTCGATCTCCCCGCCGTGCGTAAGGCCGCCCATGTCCTTGCCGAACATTTCCGCGGCGACATAGCACGCCTGCGCGGTGAGCACCGTCATGCCGTGGTCGCGGTGCAGCGATTCGGCGGCGATCGCAAGCGACGGAATATTGCCTTCGTGCCAGTTGATGATGAGCAGATACCTGGCGCCGTGGATAGCGGTGGACACGCACACTTCTTTCACCACCCGCATGTAGGTGTCGGGAGTGAGCGTAATGGTGCCCTCGTAGGGCATGTGCATGGGCGTGACGCCGAACGGGCAGGCCGGGAGCACCAGGCCGTCCATGCGCTTGGCCACTTCCTCGCCGATCACGACGCTGGCGAAGATGTCGGTGCCTGTGGGCAGGTGGGGCCCATGCTGCTCCACGCTCCCTGCGGGAAAGATCACCAGCGGGTTTTTCCTGAATTGCTGCGCGATTTCAGGCTGGGTCAGTTCGATGAATTGCCGGGTATGCATGTTTCCCTCTTCGGGCGATTTACGCCGCCTTGGCCTGGCTCCGCACGTCGGCGCGGGCCTTCTCGATCAGCTCTTTCACCGCCACGGCCTTTCCGCCGCGCTCGATCGAGAGCAGCGCAGCGTTGACCACCGCGGCGGCGGCGAGGCCATTGGCCGCGGAAAGCTCCGAGCGCCTTCCCGTCGCGATGGCCTCGGCGAAGCTCTCCAGCTCGTCGAGGAACATATTGGACTGGGGCAGCTTCAGCGCTTCGCGCTTGCCGTAGCCGTCCTTGCCGCGCTGGATATACAGCGACGAGGATTCGTGCAGGCGGTCGGGGTGGTCCCAGGCGCCGAAGTCCACTTCGTAATGCATCAGGCCCTTCTGGCCGAAGGTGCGAATGGAGTAGATACCGGGCGAAGTCCAGCACGAACCGACGTAGCCCACCTTGCCGTCGGCGAATTTGAGCAGAGTCATCGACTGGTCGTCCACCTCCGCCCCGGCCGGTGAGAGCTTTGACGCCATGGACATCACTTCCACGATCTCGCCGCCCAGGCAGTGCAGCGAGTCGAACTGGTGGATCGCCAACTGCGACAGGGGTCCGCCCGGGCATTGGGCGCGATGCCAGCGCCAGTCCTGCGGCGTGAGTTCGAGCGCTCGCTCGTTGGAGAAGTTGGCTTCGATGCAGGCAATGCGCCCGAGCTCGCCGCGCTCGATCGCCTGTTTCATCAGGCGGGTGCCGGCGAGCAGCCGGGCCGAATGCCCGACGACCACATGAATTCCGTGCCGGGTCTCCAGGTCGCAGATGCGCACGCCGTCTTCGAGCGTGTGCGCGATCGGTTTTTCCGTGTAGACGTGCTTGCCCGCGCGCGCCGCCTGCGCGGCCATCGAATAGTGCTGTTCGTTCGGGACGGTGAGAATCACGCCCTCGAGCTCGGGATTCGAAAGCATCTGGAGATAGTCGCTGACTGTCCCGATCGCGAACTCCTTGGCGAATGCTTCGCGCCTTTCCTGCGTCCGGGTGTAGGCGGCGATGATTTTCACTTTCGGGGAATGCTGCGCTGCGCGCGCGAGCACTCTGGCCCAGCGTCCCAGGCCGACGATGCCAAGTTTGACCGGATACTGATCCATCGAGAGCTTATTCGATCGTCAGATTGGCGGCTTTGACGCCCTTGCCCATGGCCTCGATCTCGCTGGCAACGAGGCGGGCGAACTCTTCGGGCGTGCTGGTCTGCACCACGGCGCCCTGGTTCGCGATCAGGTCCCTGAATTCCTGCGTCGCCGCGACTTTCAGCAGCGTGTTGCGCAGCTTGTCGATGATAGTCTGCGGCGTACCCTTGGGCAGCATCAGCCCGGTCCAGCCGCTATAGGTGTAGCCGGGGACCGTTTCCGCGATGGTCGGGACGTCCGGGAACAGCGGCGAGCGCTCGGGCAGGGTGTGCGCAAGCATGCGCAGCCGGTTTTGCTTGAGATAGGCGAAGACCGCCGGAGCGGGCGTGATGGTCCATTGCGACTCATTGGCCATCACGGAGGCCACCGAGGGGCCGCCGCCCTTGTAGGGCACGTGTACCGACTGCACGCCCGCCATTTGCATGAACAGTACTCCGGCGAGATGGCTCTGCGATCCGGGGCCGGCGGAAGCCATGTTGATTTGCGGCCCGCGGGCCTTGAGATATTCGATCAGATCGCGGGTGGAATTGACCGGAACGTTTGGATTGACGACCAGGGCGTTGGGCGTGATCGCATAGAGCGAAACGAAAGCGAAGTCCTTCAGGGGGTCGTACGGGAGGTTTTTCCGCAGGTTTGGAATGATGGACATCGCCGCGGTCGATGCGCCCAGGACCGTGTACCCGTCCGGAGCCGCGATCTTCAGCCCCTCCATTCCGATCGCGCCGCCTGCGCCGGCGCGGTTCTCGACTACGATCTGCTCGCCGAGCGCCTCGCCGAGCTTCAGCGCGACGATGCGGCCGAGGATGTCGACCGATGCTCCCGCCGCGTTCGGCATGATCATCCGGATAGGCTTGCGTGGGTAATCCTGCGCCGGGGCTGATTGCGGCAGGACCGCAATCAGCGATGCAAGCAAGACCGCCAGGCGAGTCATGGCATTTGTCCTCGGGGGCATGCGCGTGTGATTTCTGCGCGTGATTCTATCATCAGCGCGTGCTTGCACCGGGTTCCCGGCGTATCCACATCCGGATTGCGGCGCCTCCACGTCACCGGTACACTCGGCTTATAAGCCGGTTCCACGAGCCGGAATCCGGTCGATCCCGGAATCCAGGCGTAAAAAATTTCAGAGGAGATTCGCCCAATGGTTTCCGCAACAATCGAGTCTGTGCTCCAGGAAGACCGCCTGTTTCCGCCCTCCCCGGAGTTCGTCAAGCAAGCCAACGTGTCCGGCATGGCCGCCTACCAGGCGCTTTGCGACGAGGCGAGCCGCGATTTCGAGGGCTTCTGGGGCCGGCTCGGCAAGGAACACTTGCTCTGGCACAAGCCGTTCACCAAGGTGCTCGACGAATCGAACGCCCCGTTCTTCAAGTGGTACCACGACGGCGAGTTGAACGCGTCGTACAACTGCCTCGACCGGCACCTCAAGACCCAGCCCGACAAGACCGCGATCATCTTCGAGGCCGACGACGGCAAGGTCACGAAGATCTCCTACAAGCAGCTCTACCACAAGGTCTGCGAGTTCGCGAACGCGCTCAAGTCGCTCGGCATTCAGAAGGGCGAGCGCGTGCTCATCTACATGCCGATGTCGATCGAAGTGGTGGCGGCGATGCAGGCCTGCGCGCGCATCGGCGCGACGCACTCGGTGGTATTCGGCGGCTTCTCGGCGAAAAGCGTGCAGGAGCGCATTATCGACGCGGGCGCGGTGGCGGTGATCACCGCCGACGGCCAGATGCGCGGCGGCAAGGAGATTCCGCTCAAGTCCGCGATCGACGAAGCGTTGTCGCTGGGCGGCTGCGAAGGCGTGAAGCACGTGGTCGTGTACAGGCGCACCGGCTCCAAAATCAGCATGCAGTCGCCGCGCGACCAGTGGTGGCACGATGTCATCGCCGGCAAGCCCGATACCTGCGAGCCGACCTGGGTGAACGCGGAGCATCCGTTGTTCATCCTGTACACGTCGGGATCGACGGGCAAGCCGAAGGGCATCCAGCATTCCACCGGCGGCTATTTGCTGTGGGCCCACCTCACCATGAAGTGGACCTTCGACAGCAAGCCCAACGATCTCTTCTGGTGCACGGCGGACGTCGGCTGGGTGACGGGGCACACCTACATCACCTATGGCCCGCTTGCCGCGGGCGCGACCGAAGTCATGTTCGAGGGCGTGCCGACCTATCCCGACGCGGGGCGTTTCTGGAAAATCAT
>JBGPLD010000140.1:0-4702 GCA_041486325.1 Gammaproteobacteria bacterium | reverse complement strand
TGGTCGCATCGGCGCGGCGCAGCGACAGCTTCATGTTGTACGTCTCGCTCCCGATCTTGTCGGCGTGGCCGATGGCGATGATCACCTCGAGGTTGACCCCGCGCATCTTGCCGACGAGACCGTCCAGGCTGCTTCTGGCGTCGGGCCGGATCACGGCCCGGTCGAAGTCGAACAGACCTAAAGCCACCGTGGTTACTTTTGCAGCGCCCGGTTTAGCCGCGGCCACGGGCGCAGGCGCCGGGGCCGGACTTGCCGCGGGCGCAGGGGCCGGCGCGGGCGCGGCTACGGGCGGCGGGGCCTCCGGTGCGGAAGCGCAGCCGGCGATCGCGAAGACCACCAGCAACAGGGTGCTCAGTTTGTTTGTCATGCTTTCCCCTTCTAGGTTATTGGTGTGCGGCCGCCGCATCAGCCGCGGCACACGCGCCGGAATTTACGGAAGATCGTAATGAATCCGCCTCAAGCTTTTGCTGCTAACCGATTCTGCCACAAAAGAATTCGGCTGTCCAAGTCCGGTTTGCCGAGCCGCGTCAGGCGGCCGTCTCCTACTCGAAGCTCTCCGGCGACCCAGACGTGCGACACGTGTTCGCGACCCGCGACATAGACGAGATGCGAGACCGGATCGTAGCAGGGCGCAAGCTCGGGCCGATCGAATGCGACTGCGCACAGATCGGCGAATTTCCCGGGAACGAGCGAGCCGATCGCATTTTCCAGGCCGAGGGCGCGAGCGCCGTGCAGCGTGGCGGCGGCGAGCGCCTGGTGCGCGGGCAGCGCCTCGGCGTCGCTCGCGACGGCCTTCGCCAGCAGCGCGGCGGTGCGCATCTCCTGAAACAGGTCGAGACGGTTGTTGCTGGCCGCGCCGTCCGTGCCCAGGCCGACGTTGACGCCGTGCTCCAGCATCGCGGCGATCGGCGCGAATCCGTTCGCGAGCTTCAGGTTCGAGGACGGGCAATGCGCAACCGAAGCCCCGAGGCGCGCGAGCATCTCGATTTCCTTTTCCAGGACGTGCACCGCGTGCACCGCGATCAGCCGCGGGCCCACGAGATCGAGCGCGCGCAGGCGCTCGAGCGGGCGCGCCTTGAACTGCGAAAGGCTCTGCTCGATCTCGTCGAGCGTTTCGTGCAGGTGCACGTGGATGGGGAGATCGAGCTCCTCGGCGACGGTGAGAATCCGCGAAAACGTCCGGTCGCTGACGGTGTAGGGCGCGTGCGGGGCCATGCAAAACGACAGCAGCGGTTCTTCCTTCAGCGCATCCCGCGCGGCGAGTCCCTTGGCGATGTAATCGTCGGCGTCGGCGGCATAGGGCGTCGCGAATTCGACCGCGATGATCCCGATCGCAGCGCGCATTCCGGCGTCAAGCGCGGCCCGGGCCGACGCCTCCGGGTAGAAATACATGTCGTTGAAGCAGGTCACGCCGCCGCGCAGCATTTCGGCGCAAGCGAGCAGGGTGCCGTCGTATACGAATTCGGCAGACACGTGCTTCGATTCCGCCGGCCAGACATGATCGTTCAGCCAGGTCATCAGAGGCAAGTCGTCGGCGAGACCGCGCATCAAGGTCATCGCTGCGTGGGTATGCAGATTGACGAGCCCCGGGATGAGCGCGTGGTGCTCCAGACGCACGTGATCGGCGGCCTGGTAGCGCCGCTCGGCCTCCGCCGACGGCAGCACCGCGATGATGCGGCCCCCGGCAATCGCGACGCTGTGGCCGGCAAGCACGGTCCCGGCGGGCTCGACCGGGATCACCCAGCGCGCGCCAATCAGGCTGTCTATGGATTCCATTGTCTAAAAAAAAGCCCCGCACGGGGCGGGGCTCGTCGTCCGTTGAAATTCGACGCTATTTCCCGGGGCCCTTGATCGTGATGATGGCCCGCCGGTTGGGGGCGAGGCAAGCGATCAGTTCCTTGCGGTTCTTGATTTCCGGACAGAATTTCGCCGGAACGGTCTTGCCCATCCCCAGCGTCTCGATCCTGTTCCGATCGGCGCCCTTGCTCACCAGATAGGTTTTTACATTGCCGGCGCGCCTCTCCGAGAGCTTCTGGTTGTATTGAGCGCTGCCAATGCGATCGGCGTGGCCTTCGACAACCACGGCCTCGACGCTCGCGCAGGTGGCGAGCTTGCCGATCACGTCGCGATCCAGGCGCGTCTTCGCCGCCGGCGTGAGATCGGCCCTGTCGAAGGCAAACACCTCGTCCTTCTGCAGGGTCGCCGCGGCATCACAGCGCCGGGGCGCGGCGACGGGAGCGGGAGGCGGGGCAGGACGCGGCGCGGGCGCAATCTGGACGGGCGCGGGTGCCGGCGGTGGCGGCGCCGGAGTCTCCGGTGCGCTGGCGCAGCCGGCGAACGCGAACACGATGATCGCAGCGGTTGCTACTGCAAGGGTTGGCTTGTTCATTGGGCTTTTCCTCCGTGGATTTTCGGCCTGCGCAAACAGCCTTGTTATGTGCGGGAAATCATACACCACATCGGCTTCGGGCGACAAAGCGCGCCGGGAAAAAACGCTTCATCCCGATGCGTCAAAGCCGGTGGTTCTGGCTCGATTAAGCTGATAAAATTTCGCTTTCTCCAGGCTTTCCCGCAGTTCCGAAGCAAGAACCCTCATGGACCCATTCGCCAAAGAAACGCTCCTGGTCAGCCTGGAGGAAGAGATGCGCCGTTCCTACCTCGATTACGCGATGAGCGTGATCGTGGGACGGGCCCTGCCGGACGTGCGCGACGGCCTGAAGCCGGTCCACCGGCGCGTTCTCTATGCCATGCACGAGGCGAACAACGTCTGGAATCGCCCGTATGTGAAATGCGCGCGCGTGGTCGGCGAGGTCCTCGGCAAATATCACCCGCACGGCGATTCCGCCACTTATGAAGCGCTGGTGCGCATGGCGCAGGACTTCTCCATGCGCTACACGCTGATCGACGGGCAGGGCAATTTCGGATCGATCGACGGCGACTCGGCCGCGGCCTACCGCTATACCGAGTGCCGGCTCGACCGCATCGCCTCGGAGCTGCTTGCCGACATCGAGAAAGAGACCGTCGATTTTGTCCCGAACTACGACGGCAAGGAGAATGAGCCGACGGTGCTGCCCACCCGAATCCCGAATCTGCTCGTCAACGGCTCCTCGGGCATCGCGGTCGGCATGGCGACCAATATTCCGCCGCACAACCTCGGCGAGGTGGTCAGCGCCTGTCTGGCGCTGTTGAAGAAACCCGACACGACGGTGGACGAGCTGATCGGGTTCATGCCCGCGCCCGACTTCCCGACGGCAGGCATCATCTACGGCGTGGCGGGGGTGCGCGAGGGCTACCGCACCGGCCGGGGGCGCATCGTGATGCGCGCCCGCACTCATTTCGAAGACCTGGAGAAAGGCAATCGCCAGGCGATCATCGTCGACGAGCTGCCCTACCAGATCAACAAGAAGACGCTGCTCGAGCGCATCGCCGAGCTCGTCAACGACAAGAAGATCGAGGGCATCGCCCATGTCCAGGATGAATCCGACAAGTCCGGCATGCGCGTGGTCGTCGAGCTCAAGCGCGGCGAAGTGCCGGAAGTCATCCTCAACAACCTGTTCAAGCAGACGCAGCTGCAGGACACGTTCGGCGTCAACATGGTCGCGCTGCTCGACGGCCAGCCGCGGCTGCTGAACCTCAAGGAGATGCTCGAGGCGTTCCTTGCGCACCGGCGCGAGGTCGTGACGCGGCGCACGGTCTACGACCTGCGCGAAGCGCGCAAGAAGGCGCACATCCAGGAAGGCCTGGCGGTCGCGCTGTCCAACGTGGACGAGATCATCGCGCTGATCAAGAAATCGCAGACTCCGGCCGAGGCGAAGGTCGCATTGATGGCCAGGTCCTGGCGCTCGCCGGTGG
Organism: Gammaproteobacteria bacterium; assembly: GCA_041486325.1. Classification (GTDB taxonomy): domain Bacteria; phylum Pseudomonadota; class Gammaproteobacteria; order Burkholderiales; family SG8-39; genus VBDM01. The sequence goes on along the minus strand of JBGPLD010000140.1, from coordinate 850 downwards.
TCGAAGAAATGCTGAAACGCGCCGCGGCGGACGCCTCGCGCCCCGAGGACCTGGCGCAGGAATTCGGTCTGCAGAAAAACGGCTACAGGCTCTCCGACGCCCAGGCGCAGGCGATCCTGGAGATGCGGCTGCAGCGCCTGACGGGCCTGGAGCAGGACAAGATCGTCGCCGAGTACAAGGAATTGATCGAACAGATCGCGGACTTTCTCGACATGCTCGCCAAGCCCGCGCGGATCGCGGCGATCATCGCCGGGGAGCTCAAGGCCATCAAGGAGCAGTACGGCGACAAGAGGAAGAGCGAGATCGTCGAGCAGGCCGAGGACCTGCAGATGGAGGACCTCATCGCCTCGGCAGACGTGGTGGTGACCTTTTCGCACGCGGGCTACATCAAGTCGCAGCCGCTCACCGACTACCGCGCGCAGCGCCGCGGCGGGCGCGGCAAGCAGGCGGCCACCACCAAGGAGGACGACTTCATCGAGCGCCTCTTTATCGCCAACACTCATGACACGATGCTGTGCTTTTCTTCGCGCGGCAAGGTGTACTGGCTCAAGGTGTACAACGTTCCCCAGGGGACGCGAACCAGCCGCGGCAAGCCCATCGTCAATCTCTTCCCGCTTTCCGAGGGCGAGAAGGTCAACGCCGTGCTGCCGATCAAGGAATACGACGACAAGCATTTCGTGTTCCTCGCGACGGCGCTCGGCACGGTCAAGAAAACGCCGCTCTCGCAGTTCTCCAATCCGCGCGAGAAGGGGATCATCGCCGTGGAGCTGGACGACGGCGACCACCTCATCGGCGCAGCCATCACCGACGGCAAGCACGACGTGATGCTCTTTTCCGACGGCGGCAAGGC
>JBGPLD010000139.1:0-4727 GCA_041486325.1 Gammaproteobacteria bacterium | reverse complement strand
ACGTGCGCGCGCTGCACGAACTTGGCGACGTCGGGGCCCGCCTCGCGCAGGCGCTTCACGTGGGTGATGCGGCGCGGGACCTTGAGCGTGAAAGTGAATCGCTCGGGCACCTCGGTCGCCCAGCGCGCAAGCATGCTCTCCGCCGGGAAGCGGTAGAAGGTGTTGTTGATCTCCACCGTCGCGAAACGCTCGGCGTACCAGCGCAGCATCGCGTCCGCGGCGAGCTTCTCCGGGTAGAACTTGCCCAGCCATTCCTTGTAGGAAAAGCCGCTTGTCCCTGTCAACAGCTGCATGCCCGCTTGCTCCCGTTTGCTCCTAGAATTCGCGCATGAAACGCGACGTTAAACCTTCAAAGGCGGCCGGGGCGCGGGGCGCGGCGCCGCTGGCCGAATACTCGGCCAAGCGCGCCTTCGACGCCACGCCGGAACCGGCGCCCGCCGTCGCGGCCCGCGCGGGACCGCTGCTTTTCGTCATCCAGCAGCACTCGGCGACGCGCCTGCACTACGACTTCCGGCTCGAGCTGGACGGCGTCCTGAAATCCTGGGCCGTTCCCAAGGGTCCTTCCCTCGATCCTAGCGAAAAGCGCCTTGCCGTGCAGACCGAGGACCATCCGTACGAATACGGCTCCTTCGAGGGTGTGATCCCGCCCGGGCAATACGGCGCCGGCGAAGTGATCGTCTGGGATTGCGGCGTGTACTCGCCCGACGAAGGCGGCGAGACGTGGTTCCACGATCGAGAAGAGGCCGAGCGGCAGGCGCGGCAGGGGATCGAGAAGGGAAAGCTGAGCTTCCAGCTGCGCGGCGAGAAAGTAAAAGGCTCGTTCGCGCTGGTGCGGACGGCGGACCGGAAGAACTGGCTGCTCATCAAGCACAAGGACCGGTTCGTCTCGCAGTTTCCTGTCACGGAACGCAACCGCTCCGTGCTCTCCGACGTCGCGGTGGAGGATCTCACGGTCGTGCCGGTGCGCCGGCTTCCCGCCGCGCGGCTCGTTCCCGCGGGCGCGGCGGAGAAGATGCCCTTGAGGCTCGCGCCCATGCTCGCCGAATCGCGCGATGCGCCGTTCCGGGATGCGGCCTGGATGTGGGAGCCCAAGCTCGATGGCTACCGCGTGCTGGCTTTCGTCGGCGAGGACGGCGTGAAGCTGCGCTCGCGCCGCGATGGCCTCGACCTGACGGCCGCATTCCCGCGGCTCGTTGCCGAGCTCGCGCAGCAATCGGTGAGCGGCATGATCCTCGACGGCGAGATCGTCGCCTTCGACGCAAGCGGAAAGCCCTCCTTCAGCGCGCTGCAGGAGCGCGCAAGGCTGAAGACCGAGCGCGAGATCGCGGCGGCCGACCGCAGCGCGCCGTCCGTGCTGTATTGCTTCGACCTGCTGCATTTCACCGGGCTGGACTTGCGCTCGGCGCCGTACGCCGATCGCCGGCGCTGGCTCGCGCAATGTCTGTTGCCCTCGGCTCACGTGCAGCTCGTTCACGCATCGGAAGACGGCGTCGCCCTGTACGAAGCGGCGCTCGCGAGCGGCTTCGAGGGCGCGATGGCCAAGCGCAAGGACAGCAAGTACGAGCCCGGCCGGCGCTCGGCGCAGTGGCTGAAGATCAAGTCCACGCACAGCGCGGAGTTCGTCGTCGGCGGCTACACGAAGGGGAAGGGCTCGCGCGCACCGCTCGGGGCCCTGCTCGTCGGCACCTGGAGCGGCGGCATGCTGCACTATGCCGGGCACGTGGGCTCGGGCTTGGACGACAAGACGCTCGCGCAGCTCAAGGCGCGCCTGGATGCGCTGCGGGCCGACGCGCGTCCTTTCGCCGAGAGGCCGGAGCTGCACAGCCCGACAGTCTGGGTGAAACCGCAGCTGGTCGCCGAAATCCGGTTCCAGAACTGGACCGACGACGGCCATCTGCGCGCGCCCGTTTTCCTGCGGCTGCGCGAGGACGTCGATCCGAAGCGCGTGCGGCGCGCGCAGACCGCGCCCTCCGCGCTCGCTCAATCGGGAGCCAGGCGCACCGGCACCGAGATCGACGACGTCGTTCGGCAACTCGAGACCAAGAAGGCAGCTTTCCCGATCGCCGTCGGACCGCACACGATCCGCCTCACGCACCTCGAGCGCGTATACTGGCCCGCCGATCCGGCACTCAGGCAACAGGCGCTCACCAAGCGCGACCTGCTGCGCTATCTCGCGCAGGTGTCGCCTTTCATGCTGCCGCATCTCGCCGACCGGCCGCTTACCATGATCCGCATGCCGGACGGGATCGCCGGGCAGCGCTTCTTCCAGAAGCACTGGGAGCAGGAGCGGCCGGAGTTCGTCGAGACCATCACGGTGTTCTCGGAGCACAAGGACGAGCGGCACGATTATCTGTTGTGCAACAATCTGCCGACGCTGCTGTGGCTCGCGCAATCGGGCACGCTTGAATTCCACGTGTGGCATTCGCGCGCGAAACCGGGTGCGGACGCGGCGGGCAAGGGCACGGACTATGCGGATTCGCTCGCCGCGCTCGAGGCCTCGGTGCTCAACTATCCCGACTACGTTCTCTTCGACATCGACCCGTACATCTATTCGGGCAAGGAGGCGCCGGGCGCGGAGCCCGAGCTGAACACGGTGGCGTTCGAGAAAGGCAAGGAGGTCGCGTTTTGGCTGCGCGAGCTGCTGGCGAGCATGGGGCTCGAAGCCATCGTCAAGACTTCCGGCAAGACCGGCCTACACGTTTTCGTGCCAATCAAGCGCACGCTCGATTTCGATGCCGCGCGGGCGGTCTCCGAGCTCGTTGGGCGGCATCTGGTGCGCCAGCATCCGAAAGAGGTCACGGTGGAGTGGAGCGTCCCCAAGCGCACCGGCAAGATCTTCATGGACTACAACATGAACGTTCGCGGCAAGACGCTGAACGCCGCCTACTCGCCCAGGGGCTCGCCCGGCGCGCCGGTGTCCATGCCGCTCACCTGGGAAGAGCTCGCAGCGGCGCATCCGCTCGACTTCAGGATCACGAACGCGGCGCAGCGCGCCGCCGAAACGGGCGACCGCTGGCGCGAGGCGCTCACCCGCAAGCAGAGCCTCGAGCGTGCGCTAGAGCGCGCGAAGGCGTAAAATCCCTCCCCCTCGTCCCAGGGGCAAACAAGGGGAGACAAGCATGGCTGCACGATCGATCGCATCGCTGACGGTTTCGTTCGGAATGGTTTCCATTCCCGTGAAGCTGTATTCCGCCACCCAGTCGGGTGGCGCGATTTCCTTCAACATGCTGCACAAAGGCTGCGGATCGCGGCTCAAGCAGCAATACATCTGCGTGAAGGAAGAAGTCGTGGTGCCGCGCGAGGACACGGTGAAGGGTTACGAGTTCGCCAAAGACCAGTACGTCATGTTCACGCCCGAGGAGCTGAAGGCGCTGGAAGAAACGGGGACACATACCGCGGAGATCACGGAATTCGTGCCGATCGAGTCGGTCGATCCGGTGTTTTTCGACAAGGCCTACTACATTGCGCCGGACAAGGGCGGCGCGAAGCCCTACGCGCTGCTCGCGAAAGCGCTGCGCGAGTCGAACCGCTGCGCGCTGGGCCGCTGGGCCGCGCGCGGCAAGCAGTACATCGTGATGATCCGCCCCGCCGGTAACAAAAATGCGGACGGCCTGGTGATGCAGCAGCTCCTGTACGCGAACGAGGTGAAGCAGATCAGCGAGATCGAGATCCCCAAGACCGAGGTGAAGGACGCCGAGCTCAAGCTCGCGCAGCAACTGATCGCGCAGCAGGCCTCGGACAAGTTCGACCCCGCGGCGTACAAGGATGACGTGCGCGAGCGCATCGAGGTCGCGGTGCAGAAAAAAGTTGAAGGCCAGGAGATCACTGTGTCCGAAGGCGCGCCCGAGGGCGGCGCACAGGTGATCGACCTCATGGAAGCGCTGCGCGCGAGCCTCGACAAGAAGAAAGCGGCCGCGCCGCTCAGTTCCGTAAAGGCAGTGGAGCCCGCCGCGGCGCAAGCCGAGGCGCGCAAGCCGCCCAAGCGCGCCGCGCAAGCCGACCAACCCGCAGCGAAGAAGGCCGCGAAGAAATAGCGCCGCAGCCGGCCGCATCGCAATGCATCGGTACGGCGTCGGCGACGTCGAAAAGCTGCTGCGCCTGCCGCGCAGCATCATCCACAGTCTCATCAAGGCCGGGTTCGTCTCGCCCGCGCGCGGCCCGCGCAAGTCCTACCTCTTTTCCTTCCAGGACCTTATCGTGCTGCGCACCGCCCAGGCGCTTGCCGCTGCGAAGGTGCCGGCGAAGCGCATCATGCGCTCGCTGAAGGAACTGCGCCGCCATCTTCCGGCGGCGATGCCGCTCTCGGGACTGAGCATCGGCGCCGTCGGCGACCGCGTGGTGGTCAAGGACGGCAGCAGCCGTTGGCAGGCGGAATCCGGACAATACCTGCTCGCCTTCGAGGGCGATCCGGCCGACGGCTCGCTCAGCGTGATCGAGCAGAAAGGCGCTGCGCTTACGGAAGGCGCGGAGGAATGGTTCGACCGGGGAAGCTCTCTGGAGAGCAAGGACCCGAAAGGCGCGCGGCATGCTTACGAGCGCGCGCTCGCCGCAGACCCGGCGCACCTGAACGCGCAGGTCAACCTCGGGAGACTGCTCCACGAGACCGGCCACCTCGCCGACGCGGAAAGCGTCTATCGCAAGGCGCTGGCGGTTTCCGGTGACGATCCCGTGCTGCTTTTCAATCTTGGTGCTCTTCTCGACGACATGAAGCGGAGGAAGGAAGCGGT
>JBGPLD010000138.1:0-4770 GCA_041486325.1 Gammaproteobacteria bacterium | reverse complement strand
GGTGAGCAGCGCGAACGCGATGCCACGCAGTGCCGCCGCGTCGCGCAGCTTTGCCGGATCGGCTGCAAGAAAAAAAGCACCCCCTACGACCAGTCCCGCGCCGCATAGCGCGAGGATGCCGGGGCGCTCGCCGAGCAGCGTAACCGCGATCAGCACCGTGAGCATCGGGCCGGTCGCCCGCGCGAGCGGATAGACAACCGAAAGATCGCCGTAGCGGTAGCCGCGGTCAAGAAGCAGGTAATACGCCGTATGGAGCACTGCGCTCGCGAAAATGAACGCGAGCGCCTGGCCCGTAAACTCGAAGTGCTGGAAGATGACGATGCCGATCGCGACGGGCGCATAGAACAGCGAGGATAGCGCGGCGAACGCCCAGACGAAGCCGATGCCGCCGCCGCTCTTCTTGAGAAAATAATTCCAGCTTGCGTGGATCAGCGCGGCGCCGAGCACCAGGGCAATGGCGAGGCCGGTCATGCCGCCCGGCGCCGGGAGGCGCGGTCACGGCGAGCCGAGCGGCGTTCAGCGCAAAAAAAATCGGCATCCATGAGGATGCCGAGATTCTATCAGGCGGACGACCGCCGCCGGCGGGTCGCGCGATCAGGCGTTTGACTGCAGTTTGCCGTTGATGAATTTTACTTTTTCGCCGGGCCTCCATGCGGGTGGGTTCGGTTCGCTCACGACGCGGGTCGTGCCGTCCTCCATTCGTATCGTGATCTCGTAGGTCTTGGTCGCCTTCACCGTTTTCTCGATCTGGTGGCCGGCGACCGCGCCGCCGACCGCGCCGGCAACAGTCGCCAGTTCCTTGCCGCGGCCGCGGCCGACCTGGTGCCCGACAAGGCCCCCCACTACGGCACCCCCGACGGCGCCGACGCCGGAGGCCTCGCCGGCCGTCTCGATCTCGCGCACGGACTCGACCACGGCGCATTCGGAGCACTTCGGTTTTGCCGGTGCTGCGGCTGCAACATGAACCGGCGCGGAGTGCGGTTTCATTGCGGGCTTCACAGGCGCCGGCTGCGACTTTGCGACCTTGGCGGCGTCCGAAGTGCCGCTGGTCGAGGCGGGAATCCACCCCATCACCGCGGCAATGCCGACCGCGGAGAAAACAACGACCGCGGTGGCCGCTATGATAATGATCGGGTGCGTCGTCCTTTCTGCGTGTGTGTCCATGCTGTCCTCCTTCGGCTTCTGCAAATCGGCGCGTCAGGCAACGCCTATGCGTTTGTCATGCTAATCCGAAAATGCAGCGCCCTGCGTGAAATTTTCACGCTGTGCCGCAGAAACGGAGCAGCGGAACGCATGGCATCCGGGCACGGGAGAAGCGGCTGCCTCCCGCTCCGGGGAGAGGCGCGCTCAGCCGTTGTTCGACTGGATCGCGCCGTCGAGCACCTTGACCTTGTCGCCTTCACGCCAGCCGGGCGGCGTGCCCTGCGTGAACAGGCCCTTGGTGCCGTCTTCGTAGCGGACAGTGATCTGGTACTCCTTGGTTTTCTTCGCGCTCTTCTCGATTTGATTTCCGGCGATGCCGCCGCCGATGGCGCCGAGCACAGTCGCCAGTTCCTTGCCGCGGCCTTGGCCGACCTGATGCGCGAGAACTCCGCCGACCACGGCGCCTCCGGCTGCGCCGACTCCGGATCCGGTTCCGGCCTTTTCGATTTCGCGCACCGATTCGATCACCGCGCATTCATGGCAGATTTTCCTGGCCGGCTCGGCGGGCGGCGGCGGCGGTGGGACCATCGTCGCCTGCGCCAGCTCGGCTTGCGTCACGGGCTTTTTCGCCTTCGCGACCGGCCTGGGCTCCGGCTTCGCGACAACGGCGGCCGGCTGGGCGGGCGCCTGCGCTGCAGTCGGCGCCTGGCTGCTGGTGGACGTCGGGATCCAGCCCATCATGGCTCCGATTCCGGCCGCGCTGAACAGCGTAACGGCGACCGAAGCGATAATCATCAGCGGATGAGTTTGTCTTGCGGCTAGTGCTTTCACGATTGCCTCCTGGTGTGTATTCCATGCGGGTCGAGAATAACCGCAATAACGCATGAAACGCCAGACCGGCTATGTAACAAAGTATTTCAAATGTTGCTTCGGTTGCGAATCAGGATTCGCGGCGCAGATGGGGAAAGAACAGCACGTCGCGGATGCTCGGGCTGTCGGTGAATAACATCACCAGGCGATCGATGCCCACGCCTTCGCCGGCGGTGGGCGGCAAGCCGTGCTCCAGCGCGCGAATGTAGTCGGCATCGTAGTACATCGCTTCCTCGTTGCCGCCCGCCTTGGCCCTTGCCTGCTCGTCGAAACGAAGGGCCTGGTCCTCGGGGTCGTTCAGCTCGGAGAATCCGTTCGCCATCTCGCGGCCGATGATGTAGAGCTCGAAACGGTCCGTGACCTCGGGATTCGCGTCGCTGCGCCGCGCAAGCGGCGAGACTTCAGCGGGATAGTCGACGATGAATGTCGGCTGAATCAACTGCTGCTCGGTGCTCGCCTCGAAGAAAGCGAGCTGCAGCGCGCCCAGGCCTGCATTCGCGTGCGGCTCGACACCGCGCTTTTTCAGGGCGGCGATCAGAGCGTCGCGGCTGCCGAGGTCGCGCTCGGGCGTATCCGGATGATATTTTCGGATTGCCTGCGCAATGCTGAGCCGCTCGAACGGCTTTCCGAGATCGACTGTGTGCTCTGCGTAGCGCACCCGCGTTGTTCCGAGCGCCTTCTGCGCCACGGCGCGAAGCATCTCCTCGGTGAAGTCCATGAGGTAGCGGTAGTCGCGGTAGGCCTCGTAGAATTCCAGCATGGTGAATTCCGGATTGTGCCGCGTCGAGATGCCTTCGTTCCTGAAACTCCGGTTGATCTCGAATACTTTTTCGAAACCGCCGACCACGAGGCGCTTCAGGTAAAGCTCGGGCGCGACGCGCAGGAAAAGTTCCATGTCGAGCGCGTTGTGATGCGTCCTGAAGGGCCGCGCGTTCGCGCCGCCCGGGATCGGCTGCATCATCGGCGTCTCGACCTCGAGGAAACCCTTCTCCATCATGAATTCCCGGATCGCCTGAACGATGCGGCTGCGCGTTCGGAATGTTCCGCGTGTTTCCTCGCTGGTGATGAGATCGACGTAGCGCTGGCGGTACTTCTGCTCCTGGTCGGCGAGGCCGTGGAATTTCTCCGGCAACGGGCGCAGCGCCTTCACCAGCAGCCGCAGCTCGCTCACCTTCACTGAGAGCTCTCCGGTTTTTGTCTTGAAAAGCGTTCCGTTCGCGCCGAGGGTGTCGCCGAGGTCGTAATGCTTGAAGGCGTCATAGGTCGCCTCGCCGAGAGCGTCGCGCGTGACGTAGAGCTGGATGCGCCCGCTCGAGTCCTGGATGGTGGCGAAGCTCGCCTTGCCCATGACGCGCTTCAGCATCATGCGGCCGGCGACTGCTGCCTTCACGCCCTTGCGCTCGACTTCCTCTATCGACATGCCGCCCCAGCCGGAGTGCAGGTCGCCTGCGAGATGCTCGCGGCGGAAGTCGTTCGGGAAGGCAATGCCGCGCTTGCGCAGCTCGGCGAGCTTCGCGCGCCGCTCGGCGACGATCTGGTTTTCGTCCTGGCGAGGGCCTTCTGGCGGATCTTTCGGAGGCTCGTTGCTCGTGCTCATTGCGGACCCTAGACGCCTTGCTTCAGGCTCGCGCTGATGAATTCGTCGAGATCGCCGTCCAGTATCTTCTGTGTATTGCCGATCTCGACGCCGGTGCGAAGGTCCTTGATGCGCGACTGGTCCAGCACGTAGGAGCGGATCTGGTGTCCCCAGCCGATGTCGGTTTTGGCTTCCTCGAGCTTGTCGCGCTTGGCCTGGCGCTTGCGCAATTCCAGCTCGTACAGCCGCGATTTCAGCATCGCCATGGCCTCCGCGCGGTTGCGGTGCTGCGAACGGTCATTCTGGCACTGTACCACGATGCCCGTGGGATTATGGGTGATGCGCACGGCTGAATCGGTCTTGTTGACATGCTGGCCGCCGGCGCCTGAGGCGCGGTACGTATCAATGCGCAGGTCCGCGGGGTTTACCTCGACTTCGATGCTCTCGTCCACCTCTGGATAAACGGATACGCTCGCGAACGAAGTGTGCCGGCGGGCGTTCGAATCGAACGGCGACTTGCGCACCAGGCGGTGAACGCCGTTCTCGGTGCGCAGGTGCCCGTAGGCGTAGCTGCCGCTGATCTTGAGCGTGGCGCTCTTGATTCCGGCGACTTCGCCCGGCGATTCCTCCAGCACGTCCACGTGGAAGCGCTTGCGGTCGCAGTATTTCGAATACATGCGCTCGAGCATTGCCGCCCAGTCCTGCGCCTCGGTGCCTCCTGAGCCCGACTGGATGTTCATGAAGCAGTTGTTGGGGTCGAGCGGATCGGAGAACATGCGGCGGAATTCCAGGTCCGCCACGGTTTTTTCGGCCAGAGCAACGTCGCTCTCGACGGCGGCGAGCGTCGCATCGTCGTTCTCCGAGCGGGCGAGCTGGAACAGGTCTCGCGCGTCTCGCAGCTGGACGTCAAGGCCGCTCAGCACGCCGACGAGCCCCTCGATCTGCTTCTTCTCGCGCCCCAGCTCCTGGGCGCGCTTTTGATCGGACCAGACGTCCGGTTTCTCGAGCTCTGCCGCTACTGCGGCGAGACGCGCCTGCTTCGCGTCAAAGTCAAAGATACCTCCGGATTTCAATCGCGCGGCGCTCGAGGTCCGAGAGCGAGTTGGCGAGGATGTTGATGCGTTCTGCTTCCATGTCGTGTCCGCCGGGAAAATGCCCGCATTATAGATGACCCGGAGCGT
>JBGPLD010000137.1:0-4775 GCA_041486325.1 Gammaproteobacteria bacterium | reverse complement strand
CTCGCCTCCAAATACAGGAATACCGGCCAGACCTGCGTGTGCGCGAACCGGCTGCTGGTGCAGGACAAGGTCTACGACGCCTTTGCCGCCAAGCTCACCGAGAAGGTCAAGACGATGAAAGTCGGCAACGGCATGGAGCCCGGGGTCGTGCAAGGGCCACTGATCAACAAAGCCGCGGTGGAAAAAGTCGAAGAACACATCGCGGACGCGCTCTCCAAAGGCGCGAAAATCCTGACCGGCGGCAAGCGCCACGCCCTCGGCGGAACGTTCTTCGAGCCCACCGTCCTCGCCAACGTCAACACCACCATGAAAGTGACCCGGGAAGAAACCTTCGGCCCGGTCGCGCCGCTCTTCCGCTTCAAGGACGAAAAAGAAGCGATCAAGCTCGCCAACGACACCGAATTCGGCCTCGCCTCGTACTTCTACGGTCGCGACATCAACCGCGTCTGGCGTGTCGCCGAGGCGCTTGAGTATGGCATCGTCGGCATCAACACCGGCATTATCTCCACCGAAGTCGCACCCTTCGGCGGCGTCAAGGAATCCGGCATTGGCCGCGAAGGCTCGAAGTACGGGATCGAGGATTACCTCGTCATCAAGTACTTGTGCATGGGCGGCGTCGACCGCTAGCACGCCGGCCCGAGGCCAACGTTCTATACGGAGGCAGACGCGTGCCCTCGGTGCTGAACGTCGGCGGCAACAGCAAGAAGTACGGCCTTCCCGAGCACTATCAGGGCTGGAACCATCTGCTGCTCGACATCGACCCGCGCGGCGACGTCGATCTGGTTTGCGATGCTCGTGAACTGCAGACGCAAAAGCCCGCGCAATTCGACGCCGTATACTGTTCCCATAACCTCGAGCACTACTATCCGCACGACGTACCGCGTGTTCTGCGAGGCTTCGTGCACGTGCTGAAACCCGAAGGGTTTGCCGAGATCCGCGTTCCGGACGTGGGCTGGGTGATGCGCGCTGTCGTCGAAAAAGGCATGGATATCGACGATGTACTTTATGATTCTCCCGTCGGGCCGATTCTGGTTCGTGATGTGTTTTACGGCTGGCACGTGGAAATTCAGCGCTCCGGGCAAGATTTTTTCGCCCACAAGACCGGGTTCACCGCGAAATCACTCGTCGCTGCTTTGCGAGCCGCCGGATTCGCCGCGGGCGCAGTGTGCGAGCCCTTGGGGCTCTACGAAGTGCGCGCCGTCGCGTTTCTGCGGCCTCCGGACGAGGTGCAATGCAGGCTCTTCAATCTTACCCACTCGACGCCGGACGCGCCCGCTAGACGTTGAATCGGAAATGCATGACATCCCCGTCGCGCACGACGTAGTCTTTTCCTTCCAGCCTGAGCTTCCCCGCTTCTTTCGCTCCCTGCTCGCCGTTTCCGGCGACATAATCCGCGAATGAAGTGACCTCGGCGCGGATGAAGCCGCGCTCGAAGTCAGTGTGAATGACGCCGGCTGCCTGTGGCGCGGTGGCGCCGACTTGCACGGTCCAGGCGCGCACCTCCTTCGGCCCGGCGGTGAAATAAGTCTGCAGGCCCAGTAGCGCGTACCCGGCGCGGATCAAGCGATTGAGGCCGGGCTCCTTCATTCCCATGTCGGCGAGAAAAACCTGCTTGTCCTCGTCCGGAAGATCGGCGATCTGCGCCTCGAGCGCGGCGCAGATCGGCACGACCGGAGCGCCATCGCGCTTCGCGTATTCCTCTACCTTCGCGAGCAGCGGGTTGCCCTCGAAGCCGTGCTCGGAGACGTTGGCAACGTACATCGCCGGCTTCGCCGTCAGCAGGAACAGGGGCATGAGCACCGCCTGCTCTTCCTTGGAGAGCGGCACGCTGCGCGCGGGGCGCGCCTCATCGAGCGCCGGACGCACCTTGTCGAGCACGGCGACAATGCGCTGCGCTTCCTTGTCGCCGCCGGTTTTCGCCACTTTGCCGTAGCGTGCATAGGTCTTTTCCACGGTCGTCAGATCGGCGAGCGCGAGCTCGGTGTGGATGGTCTCGATGTCGGAAACCGGATCGATTTTTCCGGCGACGTGCACCACGTTCGGGTCCTCGAAACAGCGCACGACGTGCGCTATGGCATCGCACTCGCGGATGTTGGCGAGAAACTGGTTGCCCAGACCTTCGCCCTTGGAAGCGCCGGCAACCAGCCCGGCTATGTCGACGAATTCGACCACTGCGGCAATGACTTTTTGCGGTTTTGCGATCGCCGCAAGCTTTCCAAGTCGAGCGTCGGGTACCTCGACGATGCCGACGTTCGGCTCGATGGTACAGAACGGGTAGTTCTCGGCCGCAATGCCAGCCTTGGTGAGGGCGTTAAATAGAGTCGATTTCCCCACATTGGGCAGCCCGACAATGCCGCATTTCAACGACATCAGGATTTCGTGTGCAGCTTGAGCATCGCCGCCTCCATGTCGCCCTCAAGGAGCAGCCCGGAGACTTCCATGCAGCGCTCGAGCGCCGTTTCGATCAGCTCTCGCTCGGATGCGCGCGGCGAGGTCAGCACGTAATCCGCGACGACGTCCTTGTCGCCGGGGTGGCCGATGCCGATCCGCAATCGCCAGAATTCCTGCGTGCCGAGCTGCGCGGCAATGTCCTTCAGGCCGTTGTGCCCGGCGATGCCTCCGCCCAGCTTGAGCTTCGCCACGCCCGGAGGGAAATCGAGTTCGTCGTGCACCACCAGCACTTCCTCCGGCGGGATCTTGTAGAAGCGCGCTAGCGACCCGACCGACCTGCCTGAGAGGTTCATGTAGGTCTGCGGCATGAGCAGCCACAATTCGCCCGAGTCGCGCGCGAGCTTGCCGATCAGTCCGTGGTACTTCGCCACCGGCTTGAAATCCACGCGCCGCTCGGCCGCAAGGCGCGACAGGAACCGGAAGCCGACGTTGTGCCGGTCCTTTTCGTGTTTCCTGCCCGGATTGCCGAGCCCTGCGATGAGTTTGATCATTGGTCGATACAAAAAAGGGCGCGGTGGTCGCCGCGCCCTTTCCCGAGGAGATGAAAGGCGCTACTTCTTGTCGCCCTTGTCGCCTTTGTCGCTTTTGCCGCCTTTCTCGCTCTTGCCGCCTTTACCGCCCTTGTCTTCCGCGGCAGGCGCCGCGGCTTCCGGCGCTTTCTGCTTGATTGACGGCACGTCGGCAGCGGCAGGCACGGCTTCCGCAGGCGCGGCCACTCCTTCGACACCGACAGCCGCAGCGGCAGCGGCGGCTTCCTCTTCCTCGGCAATGGCCGCCTTCGGGATCTGCGCCGATGCAACGGTCGGGTTTTCGTCGCCCCCAAGGGCAATCTCCACGCCCGTGGGAAGCTTCAGTTCGCGCAGGTGGATCGAATGTCCGATCGCAAGCTGTGACAGGTCCACTTCGATGTACCCGGGCAAATCCGCCGGCAGGCAGCTAATGTCTACCTCGTTCAGGACGTGGCTGATGATGCCGCCCTGTTCCTTGACCGCCGGCGAGGCTTCGGCGTTGACGAAATGCAGCGGCACCTTCATGCGGATCTTCTCGTCCGCCGACACGCGCTGAAAGTCGATGTGCTGCACCTGCATCCTGAACGGATGCATGTTGACCGTGCGCAGAAGCACCTGCTCCTTCGCGCCGTCAAGGGCGAGCGTCAGGATCGAGGCGTGAAATTTCTCGTTGCGCAGATGATGGTACAGCGCGTTGTGATCGAGCTCTATGGTGACCGCGGATTTACTGCCCCCGTAGAGAATACCGGGGACTTTCCCGCTGAGGCGCAGGCGGCGGCTCGCACCCGTTCCCTGCAGTTTGCGCGATTGCGCGACGACTTCGATTGCCATGATTGCCTCCAAACAATTCACTCCACGTTACCTGACCTGGGGGATCAACAAGGGGGTGTGCCCCCCTTGTTCCCTCTTACTCAACAAACAGCGAGCTGACCGAATCCTCGTTGCTGATGCGAAGTATCGTCTCCGCCAGCAACCCCGCGACCGACAGCACGCGGATCTTCTTGCACGCCTGCCCGGCCTTGGACAGCGGGATCGTGTCCGTCACGACCAGTTCGTCCATCTGCGATTCGGCGATGCGCTCGACCGCCCCGCCTGAAAGCACCGGGTGCGTGCAATAGGCAACGACGCGGGTCGCACCCTCTTCCTTCAGCGCCTGTGCCGCCTTGCACAGCGTGTTCGCGGTATCGACGATGTCGTCCATGATCACGCAAGTGCGCCCCTTCACATCGCCGATGACATTCATTACTTCCGACACGTTCGCCTGCGGCCGGCGCTTGTCGATGATCGCCAGGTCCGACTCCAGATGCTTCGCCATCGCCCGCGCCCTCACCACGCCGCCGACGTCCGGCGACACGACCAGCAGGTTCTCGTACTGGTGCTTCCACACGTCCCCGAGCAGCACCGGCGTGGCATAGACATTGTCCACCGGCACGTCGAAAAATCCCTGGATCTGATCGGCGTGCAGATCCATCGTCAGCGCCCGGTCAACGCCCGCGGCCTGCAGCATGTTCGCCGCCACCTTGGCGCTGATTGCCACGCGCGCCGAACGCGGCCGGCGGTCCTGGCGCGCATAACCCAGGTACGGGATGGCCGCCGTTACCCTGGCGGCGGACGCGCGCTTGAGCGCGTCCACGATCAGCAGCACTTCCATCAAACTGTCGTTTGCCGGCGCGCACGTGGACTGCAGCACGAAACAGTCCTTTCCACGCACGTTTTCCAGCAACTCGACCATGATCTCGCCGTCGGAAAATTTTCCCACGGTGGCGTGACCCAGCGGGATGTTCAGCCGCCTCACCACCGCGTGCGCGAGCAGCG
>JBGPLD010000136.1:0-4779 GCA_041486325.1 Gammaproteobacteria bacterium | reverse complement strand
CGTGTCGAGCGCCATCTGGCGCGATTCGACGACGCAGGGGCCGGCGATGAGAAATAGGGGTTGATCAAGGCCGACTTCAAATCCGCAGAGCTTCATCTGCATCCCTCGCCGGCCCTATGGCCGTTTCCGGGGTCGCATCCCCGCGAAAAACCCGCGGGGCCCCTGCTCCACCCTCCGACGGCCCCGGCAATCAGAAATAACGGCTGGTCGAGACCGACATCAAATCCGCAGAGTTTCATCGCCTATGCCGCGATGGCAGTCTTGGTCTTGCTCGCCTGATATTGAAGCGCGGCTTCGACGAATGCCGTGAACAACGGATGCCCGGCGCGAGGAGTCGAGGTGAACTCCGGATGGAACTGGCAGCCGATGAACCAGGGGTGAGAAGGCAACTCGATCATTTCACAGAGCTGCTCGCTCTGGGTAAGACCGGCGACGCGCAGGCCTTTGTCTTTCAGCCGCTGCATGTACTGATTGTTGACCTCATAGCGGTGGCGGTGGCGCTCGTTGATCAGCTCCGCGCCGTACACCTTGCGCGCGAGGCTCCCGGACTCGAGCGTCGCGCCTTGCGCGCCCAGGCGCATGGTGCCACCGAGGTCGGATTTTTCGTCGCGGCGCTCGATGCGGCCGTCGCGGTCCTGCCACTCGGTCACGAGCGCGATCACCGGGTGCGGTGTATCGCGGTCGAACTCGGTCGAGTTGGCTCCCGCGAGGCCCGCGACGTTGCGTGCGAACTCGATCACCGCGAGCTGCATGCCCAGGCAGATGCCGAGATAGGGGACCTTGTTCTCGCGCGCATGCTGGATCGCCTTCATCATGCCTTCAACGCCCCGCTTGCCGAAGCCCCCGGGGACGAGTATCGCGTCCACTCCTTTCAACAGCGCGCCGATACCTTCCTTCTCGATGGTTTCCGAATCCACGTAGCGGATGTTGGCTCTGCTGCGCGCGTGAATCCCGGCGTGGACGAGCGCCTCGTTGAGCGACTTGTAGGAATCGACGAGGTCGACGTACTTGCCGACCATGGCGATGGTGATCTCGTGCTGCGGGTGCTCGAGCGCATCGACGAGCTTTTTCCACGCCCTGAGGTCGGCGGGCTTGGCGATGATGTTCAGCTTGTGGCAGACGATCTCGTCCAGCATCTGCTGATGCAGCATCCAGGGAATCCTGTAGATCGAGTCCGCGTCCCAGACCGAGATGACGGCGTTCGCCTGAACGTTCGTGAACAGGGCGATCTTTTTCTTTTCGTCCTCGGGGATAGGCCGGTCGGAGCGGCACAGCAGCGCGTCGGGCTGGATGCCGATCCCGCGCAGCTCCTTCACCGAGTGCTGGGTGGGCTTGGTCTTGATCTCGCCCGCGCTCTTGATGTAAGGCACGAGCGTAAGGTGAACATAGCAGGTGTTTTGCGCGCCGAGCTCAAGCCCCATCTGCCGCACCGCCTCCAGGAACGGCAGGGATTCAATGTCGCCGACGGTGCCGCCGATCTCGACGATCGCCACTTCGGCATCGCCCGCGCCGCGGGTGATGTACGCCTTGATCTCGTCGGTGACGTGCGGGATCACCTGCACCGTGCGGCCGAGGTAGTCGCCGCGGCGCTCCTTCTTGATCACCGAATCGTAGATCTGTCCGGTGGTGAAGTTGTTATTGCGGTGCATCCTCGCCGACTGGAACCGCTCGTAGTGGCCCAGATCGAGGTCGGTCTCGGCGCCGTCTTCGGTGACGAACACCTCTCCGTGCTGGAAAGGGCTCATCGTGCCGGGGTCGACGTTGATGTACGGGTCGAGCTTGAGGAGGGTGACTTTGATGCCGCGCGATTCGAGGATCGCGGCGAGGGAGGCGGCGGCTATCCCCTTCCCCAAAGAGGAAACCACACCGCCCGACACGAACACATACTTGGCCATCTAAAACCAGGGGGATGGGATGGCGGATGATACACGAAAATCCGGACGCGCTCAAAGCTCTTTCGTTGTTTGCAACGCGCCGTGAGTCCGCGCGCGCCGAATCGGCGGGACAACGTTCTGCACGCGCGCCCGCGGCTTGGTTATCATATCGGCGGGAGCTGCGAAACGTCGATGAAAAGAATCTTCGCGCCGGAAGCGATGCTGCCCGACGGCTGGGGTCGGGACGTGTTGATCGAAATCGCCGACGACGGCAGCATCGCCGCCGTGCGCAGCCGCCGGAGCCCCGGCGACGCCGAGGCCGCGGGCGGGCCGGTCATTCCGGGCATGGCCAACGTGCACTCGCACGCCTTCCAGCGCGCCATGGCCGGGCTCGCCGAGCGCATGGGCTCGCCCGAGGACAGCTTCTGGTCCTGGCGCGAAGTGATGTACTCCTTCGTGAAGCAGCTCACGCCGGAGCAGGTTCAGGCAATCGCGGCGCAGGTTTACTGCGAGCTCGTCAAGAACGGCTACACGGCCGTGGCGGAATTCCATTACCTGCACAATGCTCCCGACGGCAAGCCTTATGCAGATCGCGCCGAGCTGGCGCAGCGGCATCTGCTCGCGGCGCAGCAGACCGGGATCGCGATCACGATGCTGCCGTCGCTCTACGCATACGCCAATTTCGGCCAGGAGCCGCTCCAGTCCACGCAGAAACGCTTCGCGACCACGCCCGACGCGATCCTCGGCATGGTCTCGACGCTGCGCAGGCAGGCCGGCGACAGCATGGACGTCCGCTTCGGCGTCGCTCCCCATTCGCTGCGCGCCGTGAGCCCGGCAATGCTGAAAGACCTCGTGGAGGGCCTGCTCGCCATCGACGCCAAGGCGCCGGTTCACATCCACCTCGCGGAGCAGGTCAAGGAAGTCAATGACTGCATCAGCTGGGGCGAGCAGCGCCCGGTCGATTGGCTGCTTGCCAACATGCCGGTGGATTCGCGCTGGTGCCTCGTTCACTGCACGCACGTCTCGCAAACCGAGGCTGAGAAGCTTTCCGCGAGCAGCGCCACGGTCGGCCTGTGCCCCACTACCGAGGGCAATCTCGGGGACGGAATTTTCCCGTTCCTGCGCTTTCGCGAGAAGCGCGGCCGCTGGGGCATCGGCGGCGACAGCCACGTGTCGCAGACCCCGGTCGAGGAGCTGCGCTGGCTGGAATACGTGCAGCGCCTCGCCATGCGCCGGCGCAACATCGCCGCCTCGCCGGCGCAGCCCTCGGTAGGCGCGACGCTCTGGCGCGAGGCCGCGGCCGGCGGCGCACAGGCGATGGCGCGTCCGATGGGCGCAATCGAGCCAGGCATGCGCGCCGATCTCGTCGTGCTCGATCCAGAGCACATCAACCTCGTGGGGCGAAGCGGCGACCGCCTGCTCGATGCGTTCATCTTCGCCGGCGGCGGACAGATGGTCAGGCACGTCATGGTCGGCGGCAAGTGGATTGTGCGCGATGGCCATCACCCCGAAGAATTGACAATCGCCGCCCGCTACCGCCAGGTGCAGAAGCAGCTCTACTCCTCTCTGTAGCCCTGTGTGTCGCCCTTGCCGCAAGATCGGATATGGCGTCTAATCCGTTCGAAAAAGTTGACTCAAGAAACAACACCGCCAAGGCTATCCATCTTTCGTCGAGTCGCCGAATGACGCGCATCTTCCTCCGCTGCATTGCAGCGACTTTTCTTGCCTGCCCGCCAATCGCCGAAGCACAGCCGGATGTTTCCGGGGCAATATGCCCGGTCCCGCCAAACGGGTGGTCGGTCAGACAAACGCGCGGTCCGGATTTCGATGTGTGTTACTACAGGCGTTCGGGCCAGAAGGGATTCTTCGGCATCTATCTGGGCTTTCATCCCCAGTTTAGCCCGGCCCCCCAGTCGGCCGCCATCCGCGGCAATGTCGGAGGAATACCGGTCGATTGGTTCAACAAGAGACCCGAGAGCACCAATTTCGTCCAGGCGCAGGAGGCGCTGCTGTCGCCTTTTTCCGGAGACGAGGACGCGGCTCGCTTCAAGGCGCACGTGTGGGCATACGGTGAAACCCGCGAGGAGTTCAAGGAAGTGCAGGCGGCAGCAGCCAGGATTCGCTGGATGGACCGCGGCAAGTGGCGCCCCAGAGTCCCGGCCGCCCGCGGCGCACCGCCGTCGGGCGTCGCTCCGGCGCGCAAGGCCGATCCGATCCAGAAATGAAGGGCAGCTGCGCCGCAGATGTGATGGAATTCAGGTTATCCGCCCTGCCGGCTGTGGCGCGGAAAAATTGACTCACGTAGTATAGCGGCTGCTGCCCCGCCTTACGGCGCAGCCGGCAGTCGAAAACGGCTGTTTTCAGGCATCGGGCACGTTTGCATGCTCGACGTGTTCAACTCATCAGGAGGAATCATGAAATATATCTCTTTGCTCGCTGTTGCCGCTCTTGTTCTCGCCAGTTCCGCATTCGGTCAGGCGAAGCCCTGCGAGGAATTGAAAGCGGAAATCCAGGCGAAGATCGAGAAGAACGGAGTAAAGGTCTTTACGCTTGAGATCGTCGCAGCCGATGCCGACGTCAAGGAAGGAAAGGTCGTCGGAACCTGCGAAGGCAGTTCCAAGAAGATCGTCTACAAGCGCGGCTGATCGGGCTTCAACTGCCGGGCCCGCGGCGGCCGGGGCGCTACGGCTGGCGCAGCTCCGGCAGGTCGCGGAAGTGCTCGAGCGCCTCGGGGTTGGCCAGCGCCTCGACGTTTTTCACCGGCCGGCCATGGACCACGTTGCGCACGGCAAGCTCGACGATCTTGTTCGACTTGGTGCGCGGGATATCGGGCACCTGCACCACTTTCGCGGGCACGTGGCGCGGCGTGGTGTTGACGCGGATCCGGTCCCTGATTTTTGCGGCG
>JBGPLD010000135.1:0-4804 GCA_041486325.1 Gammaproteobacteria bacterium | reverse complement strand
CTATCCTTTCGAACCGGGGCGGCTCCCGCGATCAGCACGAACTCGCCGCGCTGGCGGTTTGCATCCGCGCGCAGCCACGCGGCGGCGTCGCCGACCCGGCAACGATGGATCTCCTCGAACAGCTTGGTCAGCTCGCGCGCAATGACCAGCGCGCGGTCGGCGCCAAGCGCCGCCGCCATGTCCTCCACGCATTCGACGATCCGGTGCGGCGCCTCGAAAAAAACAAGTATGTAAGGTAGCGCACGCAGCGCCTCGAGCGCCTTGCGCCGTGCGGCAGTCCTCGCCGGAAGAAATCCGGCGAAAAGGAAGGGCCCGTCCGGCATGCCGGCAGCGGACAGGGCGGTCACCGCCGCGTTCGGCCCGGGGATGGGGATCACTTTGAATCCCGCGGCGCGCACCTTCGCGACGACCGCGGCGCCGGGATCGGAGATCGCCGGCGTGCCGGCGTCGGTGACCAGCGCGATGCTCCTGCCTTGAGCGAGCTGCTCGAGGATGCGATCCGCCGCGCGCTGCTCGTTGTGCTCGTGCACCGCGATCAGCTTGCCTTGCACGCGATGGTGATCGAGCAGGCGCGCCGTGATGCGCGTGTCTTCCGCGGCGATGGCGTCGGCGCCGGCGAGCGTAGCGAGGGCGCGTGGGCTGATGTCTTCGAGATTCCCAATAGGCGTGGCAACCACATATAATTGGCCTGCCCCTTTCGGGCTCCCGCCATGTTTCCCGGTCCCTGCACCCAATTCTGTTTTGCTCTATTGGCTTTGTCGAGTCCGGCATTGTGCGCGGCCGCCGACGATCCGGCAAGCGATCCGGGCGGTACAAAACTGTTCATCGGTCTTTTGCTGCCGCTCAATTCGCCGGATTTCGCCCCCGCGGCCGAAGCCGTGCGCCTGGGCTGCCAGGCAGCGCTGGGATTCGCGGACAGGAGACGACCTCTGCAGGTGCTGCGCACAGACGCGCAGCAGGAAAGCATCATCGCCGAATACGATGCCGCCGTAAGCCGCGGGGCGGGGGTGATGGTCGGGCCATTGACCCGCTCCGGCGTTTCCGCGCTTGCTTCCACCGGCCGGGTCAGCGTGCCAACGCTTGCCCTCAACGTCGCCGAGGGCGACGCGCCGCTTCCGCCGCTGCTCTATTCCTTCGGACTTTCCGTGGAGCCGGAGGCGCGCCTGGTGGCGCGCGTCGCCTTCGCGCGGGGCCTGCGCGACGCCTTGGTGGTGCAGGCGGCGACGTTGCTCGCCAAGCGGGTGAGCCGGGCATTCGCCGACGAATGGTTTTCTCTCGGCGGCAAGATCAGCGACGTGCAGGAGATCGGCGCGCAGACCGATCTTGTCGAGGTCCGGCAGCACCTCGCGGGCGCCGAGGCGCAGCTCATATTCCTCTCCGCGGACGCCGTGCAGGCGCGCCGCGTGCGGCCATTCCTCAACAACCAGATTCCCACTTTCGCCACTTCGCAGATTAACGACGGCCGCGCCGATCCGCTGACCAACTCCGATCTGAACGGCATTCGCTTCGTCGAAATGCCCTGGCTTGTGCAGACCGACCACCCGGCCGTGATGATTTACCCGCGCCTGGCCAACCTTTCCGTGGAGCTGCAGCGCCTGTACGCCCTCGGGATCGACGCCTGCCGCATTGCCAGCGAACTGCTCGCCGGTTATCAGCGCATCAGTCTCGACGGCGTGACCGGCAGGGTGCTGCTTGGCAGCGGCAATTCGCTGCAGCGCGAGCCGGTGCAGGCCCTGTTCCGCGACGGCGTCGCGGAGGCGATCGAGGACCGCCGGTGAACCCCGGGCGGCAGGCCGAACAGATTGCCGCTGCCTACTTGCGGCGCAAGGGCCTCACCCTGGTCGAGACCAACTACCGCTGCCGCCGGGGAGAAATCGACCTCGTCCTCCGCGACCGCGGCACGATCGTATTTGCGGAAGTGCGGCTCAGGCGCTCGCACAGATTCGGCGGCGCGGCTTTCAGCATCGACGGGCGCAAGCAGGCGCGCATCATCGCCGCGGCGCGTCATTACCTCGTTGGCGAAAAGGAAACGCCTTGCCGATTTGACGTCGTGTTGCTCGACCGCCTGGAGCCTTCCGGCGTCGAGTGGATTCGCGATGCGTTTTCGACATGACCCGGGATCGAAGTGTCCATTGCCGGATACGGTAAAATAGCAGCATGAAAGCCGCCTCCGTGCGCCCCGCCGAGGACAGCGTGGATTTGCTGGAACGGATTCGCCGCCAGTTCAACGACAGCGCCCAGCTGAAGCTCAAGGCTCAGGACGTGCTTGGGGCGCCGATCGTCCGCGCCACGGAAATCATGGTGAAATGCCTGCTCGCAAACGGCAAGATCCTCGCGTGCGGCAACGGCGGCTCGGCCGCAGACTCGCAACACTTCGCCGGCGAGTTGCTCAACCGTTTCGAGCGCGAGCGTCCCGGGCTCGCCGCGATCGCGCTCACCACCGACACTTCCACCTTGACCGCAATCGCGAACGATTACGAATTCGGGCAGGTATTCTCAAAGCAGGTAAGCGCGCTCGGGCAGGCGGGGGACGTCCTGCTCGGAATCTCGACCAGCGGCAACTCGAAAAATGTAGCGCGCGCAATCGCCGCGGCCCATGAGCGCGAGATGCGCGTGGTTGCGCTCACCGGCCGGGGCGGCGGAGAGATTGGCAACCTGCTCTCCGCCGAAGACGTCAACATCTGCGTGCCGCACTCGCAGACCGCGCGCATCCAGGAAGTGCATCTGCTCGCGCTTCATTGCCTGTGCGATGGAATTGATTCCATGCTGCTCGGTGCCGAATGACGAGCACCTCCGTCTCCGGGCGATGGACTGCCGCCGTACTGCTGCTGATTTCTGCCGCCGGACTTCAAGGCTGCCTCGATGCCGTCATCGTCGGAGGCGCGGCGACGGGAATCATGGTGGCCGCGGATCGTCGCCCGGCCGATATCATGCTCGATGACGAACGCATCGATTTTTCAGGATCCAGCCGGGCGAGCGACGTGCTGAAGGGCCAAGGCCACGTCAATGTGGCCAGCTACAACAATCTGGCGCTGATCACGGGCGAAGTGCCATCTGCCGAGCTGAAGGCGCAGGTGGAGAAAATTGTCAACGAAGTTCCGAAAGTGAAGAGTGTGGTAAACGATTTGCAGGTAACCGGCACCAGTTCGTACGGATCTCGCAGCAACGACACCTACATCACCAGCAAAGTGAAAGGCAACTTCATCACCGCGAACAAGTTCCAGGCCAACCACGTCAAGGTCGTGACCGAAGACGGAGTCGTCTACCTTATGGGCCTCGTCACCCGCGAAGAGGCCGACGCCGCGTCGGAGATTGCCCGCGGAACCGGCGGCGTGCAGAAGGTGGTTCGCGTGTTCGAGTACATCGTCGTGCCCGCCAAGTAGGAACGCCCCGGGGCGAGCCCGCAACGGGACCAGAGCGCTATGGCGCAGGCGCCGCGAGCAGCCGCTCTATCTCGCCGACCAGCCTGCGATCGGTCGGGGTCACGGCGCTCTCGAAGGACATCACCTTTTCGCCGGAGCGGTCGATCAGATACTTGTGGAAATTCCATTGCGGCGGCTTGCCGGTCCTCGCGGCAAGCATGGCGTAGAACGGAGTCGCGTTCCCCGCGGCCACCCCTGTTTTCGCAAACATGGGAAAGCTCACGCCGTAGTTGACCTGGCAAAACGTGGCGATTTCCCGGTTGTTTCCCGGCTCCTGAGCGCCGAAATCGTTTGCAGGGAAACCCAGCACCAGCAGGCCCTTCTCCCGGTAACGCCGGTACAGTGCCTCGAGACTTTCGTACTGTGGCGTGTAGACGCATTGGCTGGCCGTGTTCACCACGAGCAGCACCTTTCCCTGGTACTGGCACAACGGCGTGGCCTGGTCCATCAGGTTGGGAACTGTGTGATTGAGGAGCGGCGGGCAGGCGGCATGCGCCGCGGCGGAAATCAGCGGCATAAGAACCAGAAGTCCGAATATATTGTGCATGCCTTGCCCGCAAGAGGGCGTATGGTCAGGCTAACTTACTCCGCCTCCGAGGTTGCTGTCAAAACCCTGCACGCGTGCGGCCGCTGACGGGGGTTCGGGTAAGATATGAACCGATGATCACGTTCTGATACGGTGCGGCCTCGCAATAGGCTGCGGCCTCGATGGGCTTGCCTTTCGAACAGAAGATCTGCCCTCCTCAGCAGCTTGCGGCGCGCCTTGCATCCGCCGCGCGCCCGCTGGTATTTACCAATGGGGTATTCGACATTCTCCATCGCGGGCACGTCACCTATCTCGCCCGGGCGCGCGCGCTGGGCGCGAGCCTTCTCCTGGCCATTAACGGCGATTCCTCGGCCGGGCGCCTCGGAAAAGGCGAAGGACGGCCCCTGAACGCGCTTGCCGATCGCATGTCGGTGGTGGCCGCTCTGGAGGCGGTCAGCCTCGTCACCTGGTTCGAGGAGGACACACCGCTTTCGCTGATTCTCACCTGCCGCCCGGATGTGCTGGTCAAGGGCGGCGACTGGAAGCCCGAGGCCATTGTCGGCGCGACCGAGGTGCGTGGCTGGGGTGGACGCGTCCATTCGCTTCCGTTCGAGCATCAGCGCTCCACGACCGCGCTGATCATGAAAATCCGCGGCGGCTGATCGCGGCTGCCAACGTTCCACTCGGGTGCTGCTGCAATCAGCAATCGGTCAACAACACCGCCTCCGCGACGCCGTTCCGGCCGGAAAAATGGGCCGTTAAGGGCGTTTTTCCTCCGGCTGGCACTCCTTCAGTTCGCTGCCGGGGAAGCTCTGGCGCAGCTCATCGAGCCTGGAAGCAAGCGCGTCAGGCACCT
>JBGPLD010000134.1:0-4811 GCA_041486325.1 Gammaproteobacteria bacterium | reverse complement strand
TTGACCGCCATGCGGTTCTCGGTGAGCGTCCCGGTCTTGTCCACGCACAGGACGGTCGCGGCGCCGAGCATCTCGATCGCCGGCATGCGCCGCGTCAGCACGCCGCGACGCGCGATGCGCCAGGCCCCGAGCGCGAGGAACACGGTGAGCACGACCGGAAACTCCTCGGGGAGGATCGCCATCGCGAGCGTGAGCCCCGCGAGAATGCTCTCCACCCAGCCGCCGCGCAGCGCCGCGTGCAGAAGCGCGACGAGCGCGCTCAATCCGACGGCAAAAACGGCGACGAGCTTGACGATCCTCGCGGTTTCGCGCTCGAGCGTGGTTCTCTCGGGCTTGATCTCGCCCAGGGCGCGGCCGATCCGGCCGAGCTCGCTGCGCGGGCCGGTCGCCGAGACTTCGGCATATCCATGGCCCGTCACCACCAGCGTGCCGGAAAACACCTGGCCCGCCCGTGCCGGCACGCCTCCTTCCGGCAGGCGCTTTTGCGCGGGAAGCGATTCGCCCGTCAACAAGGACTCGTCCACCATCAAGTCATTCGCCGCGAGCAGGCGCGCGTCGGCTGCCACGCGATCGCCTTCCGAGAGGATCAGCACGTCGCCGCGCACCACATCCACCCCCGCGATGCGCTGCTGGCCGCCATCGCGGATCACCAGGGCGCGCGGGCTCGCCAGGTCCCGCAGCGCCTCGAGCGCGCGCTCGGTCCTCATTCTTTGGACCACGGTTATGGTAATGACGACGAAAATAGAAGCCGCGAGGATCAGCGCTTCGGTGACGTCCCCGATCAGCAGATAGACGCCGGACGCTGCGCACAGCAGAACGAACATCGGCTCGCGCAGCACGTCCAGCACCAGTCCCGCCAGGCTGGGACGGGCCGCGGCAGGAAGGCTGTTCGGGCCTTCTTCCGCACGACGCCGGTCGGCTTCGGCCGTGGACAGGCCGCGCAAGGGCGTTGAAGGAAAAGGATCGCTCAAAGGGGTGGGGACGATTCTAGACTCGATGACCGTGCCCGTGGAAGAACCTCCGAACGATCGTAAGTTGAGACAAGCCCGGGGCGGCCATCATGAAGCGGATGGTACGCTCGCGCTTTCCGAGAATACCGCCCCGCTGCGCCGGACCACGTTCATGTTCGCACGATCCGAAACGATGCGCCCGTCCACCAGTTCGATGATGCGGTCGCAGCGCTGCGCGAGTCGCGGGTCGTGGGTGACGATGAGGAAAGTCGTGCCGCTCGTTTCGTTGACCGTGCGCAGCACGTCGAACACCCCGTCGGCCGAATTCGTGTCGAGATTCCCTGTGGGTTCGTCGGCGAGCACGAGCGCCGGGTTCATGGCGAGGGAGCGGGCGACCGCGACCCGCTGCTGCTGGCCGCCGGAGATGTCGTTCGTCTTGTGATCCTTCCAGGGAGTGAGCCCGACTTCATCCAGCAGCGCCGCGGCCCGCTCGCGCATCTCGTCATCGGGCCGTCCGCGCACGGCGAGCATGGGCATCATCACGTTCTCGAGAGCCGTGAACGCGGGCAACAGGTAGTGATACTGAAACACGAACCCGATGGAGCGGCCGCGCAGGCGGGTGAGTTCGGCATCGCCCAGCTTGTCGGTTTCGATGCCCTGGATCCACACTTTGCCGTGCGTGGGCTGATCGAGCAGCCCGATGAGGTTCAGCAACGTACTCTTGCCGCCCCCTGAAGGACCGATCAGCGCGGCGAACTCGCCCGCCTTGAGACGGACGTCGATTCCATGCAGGACTTCCGTCTCCACGGGCGTGCTCACCCCGTAGGATTTGCGCACACTCTCGAGGCGAAGCGTTTCGGCAGCGCCGATCTCAGCCACGCGCATTTCAGCCACGAATGGCCACCGCCGGATCGAGCCGCGCCGCCAGCCGCGCCGGAAGCGCCGCGGCGAGAAGCCCCACCAGGGTCGCCCCGACCGCCGTCGCGACCAGAAGCGGCGTGTCGATTTCGATGACGAACATCGGCGTGCCGTCCGGGTTCGTTGCGATGCTGCGGAAAAGGAGCACGAATCCATAGGCCAGCACCGAGCCCAGCGAGGATCCCACGAGTCCCATGATGCCTCCCTGCAGCAGGAACAGGCGCAGCACCTGGCCGCGCGACGTTCCCATGGCGCGCAGGATGCCAATCTCCTTCGATTTCTGGACGACGGACACGACCAATACGCTGGCGATGCCGAGCGCTGCGGTAAGGCCGACGAAAAACCGGATCAAGGTGTTCGTGAGAATCTGTGCCGTCATGGCGGTGAAGAACTGGGCGTTGGTCTTGATCCAGCTGTCGGCTTCCTGCCCGGTCTCGGACTGGATCGCCTGCGCGATGATTTCCGCATCGAAGGGATCGTGCACTTTGATCTCGATGCTCGTCACTCCGCCGACCAGGTCAAGGAGGTTCTGCGCCGCGCGCAAACCGATATAGACGTTGCGTTCGTTGACGCCTTTGTTGCCGAAATCGAAGATCGCAACCACATTGAGCGTGTCGGAGGCTCCCGAAGCGGTGGTGAGCCGCAACTTGTCGCCCACGTTCGCACCGAGGTCCTTGCTGAGTTCCGTACCGATCACGATATCGGAGGTGCCCAACTCCAGCTTCCCCGCGACGATCTTGTCGCCGAGCGATATCACTTGCAGATAAGTTTCCGGCTCGATGCCGATCATATTGACGGCTTTGTTCGCATCGCCGCGCAAAGCGAAACCGGGACCGGAAATGACCGGCGTTACGGCCGTGACATCGGGAAGCCGCTCGATTCTTGCACGTACTTTTTGCCACTGGTCGATGGATCGCAATTGCTGCGATCTCGGTTGTACCAGCGCCGCCGTTCCGCCCCTGTCTTCCCGCAACGGCCGCGCGACCCGGTCGGGCGGAATCACCACGATGGGCGCCATGTAGTTGAGCGTCCGCCGTATGATGTTCGTTTGCAAACCGGCGAGGGCTGCCGACATGAACACGATGACCCCCACGCCCAGGCCGACGCCGGCGATGATGAGCAAGGTCTGCACCAGTCCCTCGCGCATGAATCGCGTGGCGGCGATCCACTCGAAGGGCGCCAGGCGGTTCACTTGGACCCGCTCGACGGCGCAACGGCGCGCACGCGCTGTCCCGCCTTGATCAGGGCGTTGGTTGCCGGAATCAGGTCGTCGCCGGGCTCGATGCCTTCGAGTATTTCGATACGGTTGTCTCCGCGCAAACCGAGCTTTACCGGCAGACGCACGGCTCGGAATCCACGGACGGCGAGAACCCAGGGCTGCGTTCCGTTCGCTTCGCGCACCGTCTCCGTCGGGACGACCACGGTATCGGCGCGGCGCGCGACCTCGATGTCCACCGAGACCGTCATGTCCTGGCGCAGATACGCCGGCGGATCCGGTACCCTGAGCTTCACTTCCACCGATCCGCGCAGCGGGTCGATGCCCGGATTGATGTAGACGAGCTCTGCCGCGAACCGCTCGCCCGGGAATGCGTCGGCGGAGCCGATCGCCTTTTGTCCGAGCGCGAGACGCGCGAGTTGCCGCTCGTCGATCTGCACCACGATCTGGGTTTCGCCTGCGGGAGCGAGCGCCATCAGCTCCTTGCCGGACTGAACCACGTTTCCCGGCTCGACGCTGCGCGCGATCAGGACGCCGTCGACCGGAGCCTTGATCACAGTCTGCTCGAGCTTCACCTGCGCCGTGCGCAGGTTGGCGCGCGCCTGCTCGAGCGCCGTCTGCGCCAGGGCGTAGTCGCTTCCCGAGGGCTCGTTGGATTCGACCTGCAGGCGCGCGGCGCGAAGCTGGCTGTCGGCGACGTCGAGATTGCGCTTGGCGTCGTCCAGTTGCGATTGGCCGACGAATCCTTTTTGGCTCAGCGACAGGCTGCGATCGTAGGCCTGGCGCGCCTGTAGCGCGTTGGCCTGCGCTTGCACCAGGGTCTGTTCCGCCGCAGGCAACGCCACTTCGCGCAGTTGCCGGACCTTTGCCTCGGCCTGCGCCACCGCGGCCCGCGTCTGATCGAGCGCGGCGCGCTCGTCCCGGTCGTCGAGCACGATCAATACATCCTCGCGCCGCACCGTTTGGCCTTCGGCCACGGGGATCCGGGCGACCCGCTCCGTGATCACCGCTCCGACGGAGACGCGCTGGGGCGTGATGATGCGGCCGCTCGCGACCACGGTCTGTACCAGATCGCCGCGCACCGCCTCATATGCTTCGACGGGCTTTCCCAGAATCACGTTCCGCGAAGCGAAGCCGGCCGCTGCCAATGCGGCTACCGCAATCGCGGAGCGCACCAACCAGCGTCGGCCATGCGGGAATCGATCAAGACTCAGCGCCATCACTTCGATCCCTCGGAATTCCTCATGCAGCGATGCTATCCGGAGCATCCCGGCGGCGATTGACCTAGATCAATCCGGCAAGACCCCGGCCGCCTTTCTCGCGCACGACGCAGGTCGGCTTCGGTCGTGGACAGGCCGCGCAAGGACGTTGAAGGCAGAGACTCGTTCAAGGCTGCGGAGCTGCGCCGGTTAGAATTCATGTCAATGTTTGATAGTCTGTACGCCAAGGGAGGGAGCGGTTTGACTTGTGTCAATCCCCGACGGCAAACGCGCGCTAGCCTGTTCATATGGAGCCCGATGCTCAAGGTGCTTTGGGACTGCGCAAGAATAGCGTCGAAGGCAAGGCGCGCGGTCCGGGAATGAGCCCGGCGGAATTGATCGCGGCTCTGCGCGATCCGGCCTGCTATCCGCACCCGGCCGAAGCGGTCGAGCTGATCGAAACGCACATCTCCTGGGTGTTTCTCGCGGGCGAATACGCCTACAAGGTGAAGAAACCCGTCGATCTCG
>JBGPLD010000133.1:0-4813 GCA_041486325.1 Gammaproteobacteria bacterium | reverse complement strand
GTTCGGCAAAGATCTTCGGGCGCAATGCGAGGTTCACGTCGGGCAGCAGGTACAGCGTCAGTACGTCCGCTTCGCGGATATCGGTCCTGAACAAGTCCTGCTGCAGGAATTTCACGCGGTCGGCGAGCCCGGCGCGCCTGGCCTCTTCATTGGAGAGCTTGACCAGCCGCGGATCGATATCGACGCCGAAGCCGCGCGCGCCGTATTTCTGCGCCGCGGTGATCATGATGCGGCCGTCGCCCGAGCCCAGGTCGATCACTACGTCGCCGGATCTGACCTGCGCGAGATCCAGCATTCTGTCCACCACGACCTGGGGAGTCGGTACATACGGCGTGTCCAGCTCCGGGCCCTGCGCAAGGGAATCGAACGGCGCGAAAAGCACGATCGCCGCAAGCGCGATGGGACCGAATGCTCCAAGCCCGCCTTCGATTTTCGTTCCGGCGCCTCCGTCCATCGATTCTCCTAAATCACCCGGTTGCTGTGGAATGCCTCGATCTCCGCGTCCGAATACCCGGCCTCGTGCAGGATTTCAACCGAATGCTCGCCGGTGCTCGGTGCAGGGCGCCCGGGCCGGAACTCGAATTCGCTGAACTTGAGGGGCAGCGCAAACTGCTTCAGCCCGCCCGCCTCGACAACCATCCCCCGCGCGAGCAACTGCTCATTGACGATCGCCTCTTCGATGGTGAGAATCGGGCTGACGCAGCAGTCGGCTTTGGCGAATAGCTCTGTCCATTCGCGCTGTGTGCGGGTGGCGAAAATCGCGGCGAGCCGCTCTTTCGCCGGCCTTGCCTCTTCGCCGTAGACGATGTGCTTTGCCTTCAGATCGGGGCAGCCGAGTATATCGCACAGCGCCTCCCAGAATTTCCTTTCCAGCGCGCCGACCGCCATGTACCGGCCGTCGCGGGTGCGGTAGACGTTGTAGCACGGCAGGCCACCTGCAAGCATGGTCGTGCCGCGCGCCGGTGCCTTCCCTTCCTCGAGCAAACCGAGCAGGGGAAAGACCGCATGGGCGAGCACCGAGTCGGTCATCGCCACGTCCACATAGCGGCCGAGGCCCGACGATCTGGCGTCTACCAGTGCGGCGAGAATTCCCATCACCGGGACGAGCGCTCCCCCGAGCAGGTCCGCGATCTGGAAGTTGGGAACAACCGGAGGGCCGCCCTCGGCGCCGATCTGGTCGCCGACACCGGCGTAGCCGATGTAGTTGATGTCGTGGCCGGCGCGGTTCGCGTAGGGCCCGTCCTGACCGTATCCGGAAATCGAGCAATACACGAGGCGCGAATTGACCGCAGCCAGCGCGTCGTAGCCGATGCCGAGCTTCGCCATGACGCCGGGACGAAAACCTTCCACCACGACGGCGGCCTGCTTCGCCAGCCGCAGGAACACCTGGCGTCCGGCCGCTTGCTTCAGATCGAGTCTGAGCGCGCGCTTGTTTCGGTTCATGACACGGAAGAAGTCCGAAGTGCCCGCCCTTACATGCCCCATCCCGCGCGCGTAGTCTCCTGCTTCCGTGTCCTCGATCTTGATGACGTCCGCACCCATGTCGGCGAGGTGCAGCGTCGCCATCGGACCGGGAAGCAGGCGCGTCAAATCGAGGACGCGGATGCCGGATAGCGGTTTCGCGCGCAAGCTAATCGACCGCCTTGGGATAAGGCCGCCCCAGTATCCAGCTCTTGATCGCGCTGACCGTTTCGGCTTCCTTGCCGTAGTAGCCGTGCGCGGAGAGCGGTTCACATTCGCCGGACTCCGCCGGCATGCCGCCGCGAACCGTGATCAGCGGAAAATTCCGGCCGAGGTTTTCGGCGGCACTGTAGGGGCACACTCTGCAGGCATCCTGAGCGTGGTGTACAAACAGGAGCGGTGCTTTGATCGCGCCGAAATCGAAGCCGGACAAGCTCATGTTCCGCCCGCCGCCAAATAATACGGTCGAGGTCAGGACCACGCCGTCCACCGCGCCGCTCAGGGCGCGCCCGACATAAGCTGCGGATAAGGTGCCGCGGCTGGTTCCGACCAGAAAGACCTTCGCCGAGGGAAACCGGCCCCTCAAATCCTTGACCACCGCGGCAACGTCGCCGCTATGCTCGCGGCCGGTGCGAAAACCGTCATCCATCCCTCCTTGCTGGCGGTCAGATGGCGCGTCGATGATCGCCACGACCAGTTCCTGGTCTCGAAACATTTCCCGGGTGCGGACCAGAAAATTGCCGCGCGGGCCAAGATGCAACTGGGAGATATCGGCGGGCAACCTGACCTGTCCCTGGCTGCCGGTAAACATGACCGCGACCGCTTTGGGCGCGGCACCGGTGTCCGCCAAGAGCAAGTAGGACTGTGTAGAGTCCCCGCGCGTCTTCAGCGTGACGATCTGGTCGGCGGATGCGGCCGCTGAAGCAAGAAGGCCTGTCGCTAGAATCAGGATCCTGAGAGGTTTCAACGTGTCTCCCTATTCGTACTTCTTCGCATCCTCGATCACCCTGCCGTCGTTCGGCAGCTCGCCGGGTTTTCTGAACGCCACCTCGCCGCGCAGCTTGGTGATCTCGCGGATGCTGCCGGCGATCGCCTGCTCGAGTCCTGCCGGCGGCGCGGCCTGAACTTCACAGTGCAGGGTCATGCGGTCATTACCGCCGGGGTTGTCAACGACAAGCCGCGCTTTCAGGATTTCCCGGTGGCGTTTCACCACCTCGGCCACCTGCGAAGGATGGACGAACATGCCCTTCACCTTGGTCATCTGGTCGGCACGGCCCATCCAGCCGCGAATGCGGGTATTGGTGCGGCCGCAGGGGCTGATCCCCGGCAGCACCGCCGACAGATCGCCGGTGCCGAACCGGATCAGCGGGTAATCCGGATTGAACGTGGTAATGACCACTTCGCCGACCTCGCCTTCTGGAACGGGATCGCGCGTGCCGGGTCGCACGATTTCCAGAATAAGCGCTTCGTCGAGGATCATTCCTTCGAGCGCCTCGGACTCGTAGGCAATCAGGCCCAGGTCCGCCGACGCGTACGACTGCAGCACGCGTATGCCGCGCTCGCTCATCGCGGCGCGTAACGCGGGGGGCAGGTACTCGGCGCCGACTGCGGCTTTTTTGAGCGAACGGATGTCCGCTTTCATCTCATCGGCCTTTTCGACGATGAGCTTCAGGAAAGAGGGCGTCCCGATGTAGGCATTCGCACGCAGGTCCGCGATGGTCGCGACCTGCATTTCGGTCTGCCCGACTCCACCCGGCACCACGGCGCAACCGAGCGCGAGCGCGCCGGATTCCATCATCGAACCGGCAGGTGTGAAATGGTAAGCGAAGGTATTGACGGCCAGATCGCCGGAACAAAAACCCGCCGAGAAAAGCGCGCGCGCGGTGCGCCACCAGTCTCGGCCGCGGCCCTCGGGATCGTAGATCGGGCCCGGGGACACAAAAATCTTGGCAAGTCGCGAAACGGGCGTCGCGTTCAGGCTGCCGAGCGGGCGAGCGGCTTTCTGCAGGCCGATCAGGTCCGACTTGCGCGTGACCGGAAGCTGCGCGAGCGCCGCGCGGTTCGTGACGGCGAAAGGATCGACATTTGCAAGAATCAGCGCCCAGCCAGCCGCGTTTTTCTTCGCATGAGCGATTTGGCCGGGAAGCCCCGCCAGCAGCGCCCGCTCGCGATCCTGCGGGTCGCGGGTTTCCAGGGAATCGTAGTATTCGGACATGGGTTCGGTGGGTCGGCGCGGGACAGGCCGGCCGAGCCCTCCGGTGCCGGGGCAACATAGCATAAAGGCAAAATCAAGTTTGGTTATAAGAAAGTAATCTGAAATTCGTTCCCGTTTCCAGGACAGGCCGGTAACTTTCCGAGGTTACCGGTGTCCCGGCACGTACAGGTTCGGTACTGCGTAAGACCAGAGCCGGAAGTTATTCAAAGGGAGAGACCATGAACCCAACCGCCAAAGGCATCAGCGAAGACTGGCTGTCGGTCTGGATCGGCCTGCTCGTGTTTGTGCTCGCGCTCGGCATGCTGGCCGGAACGGATATCCTGGGCTGGGTCGTCACCACGGGCGTCTGGACCGATGTGTCCAAAGCCCTCAACCCCGTCTCCAAGGCCTATTCCGGCCTGGGGGGAACGGGCGCCCTTATTGCCACCTACGTCGCCCTGCTCGTCGTGATGACGGCGGGCGCCGCTGCGCTGAAAGCCGACCTCAAACGCTTCGCGCTCGGCTTCACCGCGGTGTTCTGGATCAGCTATCTATCCTGGATCGCGGGCAGCTACGCGAATTTCGCCGTGACCACGCCCGCCGACATGCAGAGATTCGGTATCAGCTGGTCGTTGAAGCTCACCAACGAAGGCGGGTTCATCCTCGCGCTCGTCGCCGGCCTCGTCGTCGGGAATTTCTTTCCGGGTTTCGCCGGGTGGATGAAGGAAGCGGTGCGGCCGGAGCTGTACATCAAGGCCGCGATCGTCCTCCTCGGTGGTTTCCTCGGCATCATGGCGGCCACGCAGCCGGTCCTGGCGAAGTCGGTCTTGTTCCGGGGTCTCGCGGCCATCATCGAGGCCTATCTGATCTACTGGGCGGTGGTGTACTACGTCGCGCGCAAATGGTTCGGCTTCAGCCGCGAGTGGGCGGCGCCGCTCGCCTCGGGAATCTCGATCTGCGGCGTATCGGCCGCCATCGCCACCGGTGCCGCGATCCGCGCCCGGCCCATCGTTCCGATCATGGTGGCTTCGCTGGTGGTGATTTTCGCCGTGGTCGAGCTGCTCATCCTGCCGTTTGCCGCGAACGCATTCCTCGCCCACGAGCCGATGGTGGCGGGAGCCTGGATGGGGCTGGCGGTGAAAACCGACGGCGCGGCCG
>JBGPLD010000132.1:0-4844 GCA_041486325.1 Gammaproteobacteria bacterium | reverse complement strand
GTCCGCCGACATCGAGCATCGCCGCCCGGACCATCCCGTCCTGTGCGTTCTCCGGCTTCACGCCGGATGGCCCGAGGTTGTCGAACAACAGGTTTTTCTCTGAAGGGGCCTCCGGCCGATCGGTCGCAGACGGCCCCTGGTCGTGAATCGCAAGGTCGAATCGGCTCCCGAGCTGCGCACCGAGCAGGCTGCCCAACAATTCGTTGACATGGACCACCACCGCTACCACGCCCTGGAAGGCCTCTCGCCGCTGCGCAGTCGACTGCACCGGCATGCCCCTGCGATAGATCGCCGCGCGCACGGTGATCGAGATCTGGTTGGGATCGATCACCACTGCGAAGGGAGGGGACACCACCAGTTCGCCGCTGTCGCGGACGCGCACGATTTCGGCGCGGCGCGCCGCATCGCCGGCGAGATCCAGGCCCAAGCCCCCCTCGTTGCCTGCCATCGGCTGCAGGTACTTGACCACGACGTACTCGTCGCGCTCGCCCGGTGGCTTGATCGCGAATTCCGGGTAGCCGCGCGGGTCGATGCTGGCGTCGCGTCGCACCTCCCGCTCGAAAGCGGCCCTCTCCGGCCGCGCTACCCGCTGGCTGTAGGACACTACCCGCACGCCCGAGTAGCGCCGCTCGAGCTTGAATCCGGACAGGTAGAGCAGGAATTCCTCGCGAGTGACCCGATCGTCGGCGTTGAACAGGCCCTTGAGCCCGATCAGAAGGTTGAGGTTATCCTGGATGCGACGGTCTATCGCCTCGGTTGCCCGCGTCGTATCCTGTTGAAACTGGGCGGCGGCCTCGCCGCCAATCCGCTGCCCGGCAATGCGCCAGGCGGCGATCGAGGCCGCCAGTCCCAGGACAAGCACGAGAAATGCCGCCCGATTCTGGCTGAACCCTTTTGCGATGTCTGACGGCCTTATCAATCGAACTTCCGGATCCCGGGGCCAGCCTGACCCACCTCCAGAGATTGCGGTGCCGGTATGTTAGCTCGAATACCCCGTGAGGGTCACGCTCGCCCTGCTAAATCGATTGACGGCGTACCGGCGTTTCGCGCGCGCGAAGAAAACGAAACGCGAGCTTGTTCAGCGGCGGGTTCGCGCCATCCAGCCAAAGCGTCTTTCGCCCATTTCGAACACGACCTGCGTAATCAGGGCGAGCGCGGCAGCCGGAATTGCGCCGGCGAGCAACGTAACGTTGTCGTTCAGCGCCAGCCCCGAGGCGATGCGCTCGCCGTAGCCGCCCGCGCCGATGAACGCCGCGATGGTGGCCGTGCCGACGTTGATCACGGCCGAGGTTTTGATGCCGGCAAGGATAGCGGGCAGCGCGAGTGGCACTTCGATGAGCCAAAGCCGGTCGCGCGGTTCGAGGCCTAACGCCAGCGCCGCCTGCCGCATGCCGGGGCTGATCCCGGTCAGGCCCGCGTGGGTGTTGCGCACGATCGGGAGCAGCGCGTACAGGAACAGTGCGATCAGCGCCGGCCACGTGCCAATCGTGCCTGTCAGCGCGATGAGAAACGCGAAGAGCGCTAGTGACGGAATCGTCTGGATTACGCCTACCGTTCCGAGAATCGCCTGCGCTGCGCGCGGCAGCTTCGCCGCCGCGACGCCCAGCGGCACGCCGAGCGCGATGCTTGCGGCGAGCGAAACGAACACGAGCAGCAGGTGCTCGCCCGTAAGCCGCAAGAAATCCGGGCCGAACAGCGCGCCGAGAAAATTCCGCCGGGCCGCGCGTTGCGGTCCGCCTTCTGCGTCGATGAGCGCAGCCGCCTCCGCGAAACTTCGGCCCTCGATCTCAGCGGCGGCGTTCATGCGGATCATGCGCCGCTCGTCGATCCTGCCTTCCAGCCCCTGGAGCGCGCGCCAGGCTTCGGGAAAGCGCTTCGGCACCTCGAGCCGGTAAAGCAGCACCGCCTCGTAACTCGGAAAATATTTCCTGTCGTCCTCCAGAACGCGCAAGACGTAGCGCTCGATCTTGGCGTCGGTGGAGTAGATGTCCATGACTTCGATCCTGCCCGCGGCGATCGCTTCGTAAGCAAGGCCGTGATCGAGGCCCGAAGGCGTCGCATTAGGCAGGCGGTACGCCGCCTTCAGCCCCGGCCAGCCGTCCTCGCGGCCGATGAATTCCTGCGACAGGCCGAGCTTCAGGCCGGGGTGCTTGGCGAGGTCCGAGAGCGTGCGGATTCCGAGCGCGCCCGCGCGGTCCTCGCGCATCGCGAGCGCGTAGCTGTTGTTGAAGCCGAGCCGGACCGCGACGCCGAGGCCCTGCGGTGCAAGAGCGCGGTTGATCTGTTCGAGATTCGAACTGCCGTCGAGCTTGAGAATCTCCTTCGCGATCGTGCCCGTGTATTCGGGATACAGATCGATCGAACCGGCGCGCAGGGCCGCGAACACGATGCCGGTGTTTCCGAGACCCGGCCGGTGCTCCACCGCCGCCCTGCCCTCCACTGCCTGCCGCAGCACTTCGCCGAGGATGTAGGACTCGGTAAAGCGCTTGGAGCCTATACGCAGCGTATCGGCCTGCGCGGGGAACGCGACGAGCGATACGAGCAGCGCCGGCCAGATTTTCATTGCACCGCCGCGGGCGAGATTTCGCCGACAAACTGCAGCGCCGCCAGCCGTGAATACAGCCCCTGCTCGCGTACGAGCTCTGCGTGCGTGCCGGCGGCGATCACCCGGCCCTGGTCCATGACGACGATGCGGTCGGCGTTCTTCACGGTGGCGAGGCGATGCGCCACGACGAGCGTGGTGCGGCCCCGCATCAGGTGCTCGAGCGCTTTTTGCACGTAATTTTCGCTTTCGGCGTCGAGCGAGCTCGTCGCTTCGTCCAGGAGCAGCACCGCGCGGTCGGCGAGCAGCGCGCGGGCGATCGACAGGCGCTGGCGCTGCCCGCCCGAGAGGCGCACGCCGCGCTCGCCGAGAAATGAGTTCATGCCCTCCGGCAGGCGCTCGATGAATTCGGTGGCGTAGGCCGCCTCGCACGCGGCGCGCACCTCGGCGTCGCTCGCCTCGGGGCGGCCGTAGCGAACATTCTCGGCGACGCTCGCGGCGAAGATCACCGGGTCTTGCGGCACCAGCGCTATGCGCTTGCGCACCGCCTTGGGATCAGCGCTCTTCAGTTCGACGCCGTCGAGCGTGATCGCGCCGGTATCGGGATCGTAATAGCGCAGCAGGAGTTGGAACACCGTGGACTTGCCGGCGCCGGAAGGCCCGACCAGCGCGACCTTTTCACCGCGCGTGACGGAGAGAGAAAAATCCGAGAGCGCGGCAGTATCCGGCCGTGAGGGATAGTGAAAGGTCACGCGCTCGAAGCGCACTTCTCCGCGCGGAGGTTCGGGCAACATCTGCGGATTTGCCGGCGCGCGTATCGAAGCTTCGGTCGCGAGCAACTCCATCAGGCGTTCGGTCGCCCCCGCGGCGCGCTGCAAGTCACCGATGACTTCCGAGACCGCGCCCACGGCGCCCGCGACGAGCACCGCGTAGAACACGAATGCCGAGAGCTCGCCCGCGCTGATGCGCCCGGCGAGCACGTCGTGCCCGCCGATCCAGAGGATGACGCCCACTGCACCAAAGGCGAACAGCATCACCAGCGCGACGAGGAGCGCCCGCTGGCCGATCCGTCTCACCGCGGTGGCGAAGGCCTGCTCCACGCGCTCGCCAAAGCGTTCGCGGTCTTTGTCCTCGTGGCCATAGGACTGCACCGTGCGGATCTCGTGTAGCGCCTCGTCGATATAGGTGCTGACGTCGGCGATCCGGTCCTGGCTCGCGCGCGAGAGCTTGCGCACGCGCCGGCCGAAGAGCAGGATCGGCGCGATCACCAGCGGCACGCCGAGCACCACCAGCGCCGTGAGCTTGGGGCTGGTGATCACCAGCATCACCAATGCGCCGAGCATGATGAGGGTGTTCCTCAACGCGAACGAAGCCGAGGAGCCGATCACGACTTCCAGCAGCGCGGTGTCGTTGGTGAGGCGCGATATCGCCTCGCCGGTGCGCATGGTCTCGAAGAATCCGGGATGCTGTTCCAGCAGGTGCCCGAACACCGCGCGGCGGATGTCGGCCGAGACGCGCTCGCCGATCCACGACACGGAGTAGAAACGCGTATAGGTGGCCAGAGCGAGCACGCAGACGATAGAGAGCAGCGCGAACAGCGCCGTGTCGAGCGACGCCGCGTCGTTTCCGGAGAAGCCGGCGTCGATGACGCGTTTCAGGCCCTGCCCCAGCACCAGCACGCAGCCCGCCGCGACCACCAGCGCGACGCCCGCGAGCGCCATGCGCGCGCGATAGGGCCACAGGAAGCGCAGCACCCGCGCGAGCTGACGGATGTCGCGGTTAGGCGGGCGCTCCGGAATATTGTCTATTTGCCGCGCCAATCGAAATCCCTCCCATCACTCCGCCTGTGCGAGGCACATGGCATACAATGCCTGCGTTCCATTTCGTTTCCGGGGAGCACGCTCATGCCGCATCCGGTCACCGCCATCGTAACCTGTCTTGCGCTGATGCTCTATTTCGTCTTTTCCTTAAAGGTCGGAAACGCGCGCGGAAAACACAAGATCTCCGCGCCGGCCATTACCGGAAACCCGGACTTTGAGCGCATATTCCGGGTGCATCAGAACACGCTCGAAAACCTCATCCTGTTTCTGCCCGGACTGTGGATGTTCTCCTGGTACGTCTCGCCGTATTGGGCGTCCGGGATCGGCCTGCTCTGGATCGCCGGCCGCATCTTGTACGCCAGGGGCTACTACGCCAAAGCGGAAAAGCGCGGCCCGGGATTCAGAATCTCGATGCTCGCGTCCGCCGTGCTGCTGGTCGGCGCCATTATCGGCGCCGGTTTCAAGCTATGGCCGAAGTAAGG
>JBGPLD010000131.1:0-4879 GCA_041486325.1 Gammaproteobacteria bacterium | reverse complement strand
CGGCGTAGCTCGCGCGAATGTTGAACACATTGGGACGGAAACTACGCATGGGCTCCGCGCCCGTAAACGGGCCGACAAACGGAACTTTGTTTTTCTCCACAAACGGGAGCGCGGGCAGGCTCAAGGTTGCGCTGGCATAGCCGAATAGCGCTACCACTCCCCGTTCTTCGATCAGGATCCTGCCATTCTCCCCGGAGCGCTTGGCGTCATTGGCGTCGTCGAGCGTGACCAGCTCGAGCTTGCGGCCGTTCACGCCGCCGGCCGCGTTGACCTTGCTGAAGTAGGCAAGCACTCCGTCGCGAATATCGATGCCGAATTCCTTGTTGGCTCCCGAAAGCGGGCCCGACTGTCCGATCAGGACCGTTGTCTTGGTAACGCCCTGGGCCTGCGCGGGGCCGGCCGTGACCAAGCCGGCGACCAGCCCGGCCGCGATGGAAAATCTGCGGATCTTCATCATGGTTCCTCCTCCTTCCGAGGACAAACTGCACATGCCCGAATTTCTTTTCCCGGGTCTCGTTCGATCAGCTTCTCATTTTATTCTACTCCGCATTGGACCTGTTTCTCGCCTACTCTGCAAAAAACTCCTTGACCTTGTCCAGCCACGACTTGGCCCGGGGATTGTGGCGATCGCGGTCCTTCTGGCTGATGGCCTCGAACTCTTGCAGCAACTCCTTCTGGCGCTCGGTCAGCTTGACCGGCGTTTCGATGACGACATGGCAGAGCAAGTCGCCCTGCTCGTGGCTGCGTACGCCGCGTATACCCTTACCTCGCAGCCGGAAAACCCTGCCCGATTGGGTCTCCGGCGGAACCTTGATTCTTGCCGCGCCGTCCAGCGTCGGAATCTCGATCTCGCTGCCCAGAGCCGCCGCCGCGAAGCTGATCGGCATTTCGCAGTGCAGGTCGTCGTGGTCGCGCTGGAGCACGGCGTGCGGCTTGACCTGGATCTGCACGTAAAGGTCGCCCGGCGGACCTCCGTTCACCCCGGCCTCGCCCTCGCCCGAGAGGCGAATTCGGTCACCGATATCGACGCCCGCGGGAATCTTCACCGAAAGAGTTTTCTGTTTCTTGACGCGCCCGGTGCCGTGGCAGACCGGGCAAGGCTCAGGGATGATCTTGCCCGTGCCGTGACACTTGGGGCAGGTCTGTTGGATTGAAAAGAATCCCTGCTGCATGCGCACCTGGCCATGCCCCTCGCAGGTCGGGCAGATTTTCGGTTTCGTGCCGGTTTTTGCCCCGGAGCCCTGGCAAGTGTC
This sequence comes from Gammaproteobacteria bacterium, assembly GCA_041486325.1. Taxonomy (GTDB): domain Bacteria; phylum Pseudomonadota; class Gammaproteobacteria; order Burkholderiales; family SG8-39; genus VBDM01. The sequence continues at coordinate 3,626 of JBGPLD010000131.1, read as the reverse complement.
GCAGTTTTCGTAAGTCGGAATGCGAATCTTGGTCTCGGTGCCGTGCGCTGCGTGCTCCAGGGTGATTTCGAGGTTGTATCGCAGATCAGCGCCGCGGTAGACGGATGATCCGCCGCCGCGGGCGCGGCTGAAGATGTCACCGAAGATGTCACCGAAGGCATCTGCAAAGCTGGAGAATCCCGCGCCCGTGCCGCCGCCGGCCATCCCCGCCTGTGGATCGATCCCTGCGTGGCCGTAACGGTCGTAAGCCGGGCGCTTGTTGGCATCAGTGAGGACTTCGTACGCCTCTTTTGCTTCCTTGAACTGTGCTTCGGCCTTTGGATTATCGGGATTGCGGTCCGGATGGCACTTCATGGCGAGGCGGCGGTAAGCTTTCTTGATCGTGTCCTCGTCGGCGTCGCGATTGACGCCCAGCACTTCGTAGTAATCACGCTTCGCCACGATCCACCCCAAAAAGCCGAAACTCAGAGCCCACAGAAATCACGAAGAACACAATGGAACTGCTCTGTGTTCTCTGTGTTCCTGCTTTGCTGTTACTTCTTGTCCTTGACTTCGGTGAACTCAGCATCGACGACGTTGCCGTCATCAGCCTGTTTCGCTTCCTTGGCATCCCCGCCGGCCTGGGCTGCCTGAGCCTGGGATTCAGCGTACATTTTCTCGCCAAGCTTCTGCGCCGCCTGCGCCAGAGCCTGAGCCTTTGCGTCGATCTTGTCCTTGTCGTCGGACTTGAGCGCCCCTTCGGCGTCCTTAAGCGCGGCTTCGATTTTCGATTTTTCGTCGGCACCAATCTTCTCGCCGTACTCCTTTAGAGATTTCTGCACCGTATGCACGAGCGCATCGAGCTGATTGCGGGCGGTGACGGTCTCCAGCAGTTTCTTGTCGTCCGCGGCGTTCGCTTCGGCATCCTTCACCATGCGCTGGATCTCGGCTTCGGTGAGACCCGAGCTCGCCTGGATCTTGATCTTGTTCTCCTTGCCGGTGGCCTTGTCCTTTGCCGATACGTGCAGGATCCCGTTTGCGTCAATATCGAACGTCACCTCAATCTGAGGCATGCCGCGAGGCGCCGTCGGAATGTCGGTCAGATTGAACTGGCCGAGGCTCTTGTTGCCGGCGGACAAATCGCGCTCGCCCTGCAGCACGTGGATCGTCACCGCCGTCTGGTTGTCGTCGGCGGTCGAGAATACCTGCTGCGCTTTCGTTGGCACGGTCGTGTTTTTCTGAATGAGCTTGGTCATGACCCCGCCGAGAGTCTCGATGCCGAGCGAAAGCGGCGTGACATCGAGCAGCAGCACGTCCTTGACCTCGCCTTTGAGCACGCCGCCCTGGATCGCGGCGCCTACGGCCACGGCCTCGTCCGGATTGACGTCCTTGCGCGGCTCCTTGCCGAAGAAGTCCCTGACGGTTTCCTGGACCTTGGGCATGCGCGTCATGCCGCCCACAAGGATTACGTCCTCGATGTCGGACATCTTCAGGCCCGCGTCCTTCAACGCGATGCGGCAGGGTTCGACAGTCTTCCCGATCAGCTCATCGACCAGGCTTTCGAACTTGGCGCGGGTGATCTTGATAGCCAGGTGCTTCGGGCCGCTCTTGTCCGCGGTGACGTACGGCAGATTTATTTCGGTCTGCTGGCTCGAGGACAGCTCGATCTTCGCTTTTTCCGCGGCTTCCTTCAGTCGTTGCAGCGCCAGCACGTCGTTCCGGAGATCGATGCCTTGCTCCTTCTTGAACTCGTCGCAGAGGTAGTCGATCAGGCGCTGGTCGAAATCCTCGCCGCCCAGGAAAGTATCGCCGTTAGTGGAAAGCACCTCGAACTGGTGCTCGCCCTCGACAGCCGCGATCTCGATGATGGAAATGTCGAAGGTGCCGCCGCCGAGGTCATACACCGCAATCTTGCGGTCGCCTTCCCTCTTGTCCAGGCCGAAGGCGAGCGCCGCCGCGGTAGGCTCGTTGATGATGCGCTTGACTTCCAGCCCGGCGATGCGGCCGGCGTCCTTGGTCGCCTGGCGCTGCGAATCGTTGAAATAGGCCGGGACCGTGATCACTGCCTCGGTGACTTCCTCGCCGAGATAGTCCTCGGCCGTTTTCTTCATCTTGCGCAGCACCTGCGCCGAAACTTCCTGCGGCGCGATTTTCTTGCCGTGCACTTCGACCCAGGCGTCGCCATTGTCCGCCTTCACGATCTTGAAGGGCATCAGGTCGATGTCCTTTTGCACTTCCTTTTCCTCGAACCTGCGGCCTATGAGGCGCTTCACCGCGTACAAGGTGTGTTTCGGGTTGGTGACCGCCTGGCGCTTGGCAGAGGCACCGACGAGAATCTCGCTATCCTCCTGATAGGCGACGATGGAAGGCGTGGTACGGGCCCCTTCCGAATTCTCGATCACCTTGGGCTTGCCGCCCTCCATGATGGCGACGCAGGAATTGGTCGTCCCGAGGTCGATTCCGATAATCTTTCCCATGGTCTTTCCTTCTGAATTTTCCGGCAAATTACCCTGTTGACGATATGGGGATCAATACCACAACTTCAAGCGTTCTGGGGTCTTGCGACGGTCACGAGCGCCGGCCGGATCACCCGGTCGTGCAAGACGTAGCCCTTCTGCAGGACGTTGATGATCGTATTCGCCTCTTTTTCGGAGGGCAGCATGCTGATAGCCTGGTGCCGGTGCGGATCGAATTTCTCGTTCACCGGGTTGATTTCCGTGAGATTCGCCTTTTCAAATACGGCGACGAGCTGCTTCAACGTCAGAGCAACCCCGCTTTTCAGCGCGTCCATCGATAAGGAGGTCGCGGCGAGTGTCGCCTCGAGGCTGTCCCTTACGGGAAGTAGTTCCGCGGCAAAGGTTTCGATTGCGTATCTGTGGGCGTTCGCCAGTTCGATCTGCCCGCGCTTGCGGATGTTGTCGGCCTCGGCCTTGGCGCGCAGCCAGGCGTCGTGATGTTCCTGCGCCTGCAATTCGGCCTGCCGCAGCAGTTCTTCGGTGCCGGGAATGGTCTCGACCTTTGGATTCTCGGGCGCGTCCTCTGACCGGGCCCCCTGAGGGGGATTCCCGGCCGGGGTCTCATCCTGCGGTGTTAGCGGAAACTGTTGTTCGGGATCGGGCATGGAGGCTCCGGAAAGTATGCCTTAGCTTGGGCTCATTCATGGGAATTCAAGGGAGGGGTGTGCGACGGACCCGCGTCGGTGTGCTTCAGGCGCCGGCGTTGCGGGCGAGCGCCCGATCGCGGCTGTCGACGGCCGCTGACTTCGCGGCCTGCGAGTCCCAGGATTCGCTGATCCAGGTCGCGAGATGTTCGCGTGCGATGGCGGCGAGGGCGCGGGTCCAGTCGTCGCGTTCGTTAAGGCAGGGCAGCATGTGAAATTCCCTGCCGCCCGCGCGGAGAAAAGTCTCCTTGCCCTCGATACCGATTTCCTCGAGCGTCTCCAGGCAGTCGGCTGCAAATCCGGGAAATATCACGTCCACGCGGCGCACGCCCGTCCTGCCGTATTCCGCCAGCGTCGCTGCCGTGTAGGGTTTCAGCCATTCCGAATACCCGAACCGGGACTGGAAGGCGATTTGCCAGTGGCTCTCGGCGAGCCGCAGCTCTTCGGCAAGCAGCCGCGCGGTCTTCTGGCACTCGCAATGGTAGGG
>JBGPLD010000130.1:0-4910 GCA_041486325.1 Gammaproteobacteria bacterium | reverse complement strand
GATTGTCCTTGTGATAGAGCATGTCGATGCGCTCCATCACCTGGGTGAGCAGCGGCTGGATCTCGATGAAGCCCTGGCGCGTGCGCGCCCCGGCCTCCGCGATCTGGAACACCTTCGATTCGGCTTCGTCCAGAAGCTGGCCGACTTCCTTGCCCATGGGATTGAATGCGGTGTCGGCGATTTCAGTGCCGACCTCGACCAGTTTTCTCATGATCGCGCGCTCGCGCACGATTTCCGCATAGCGGCGGATGTTGTGCGCCGAAGGCGTATTACCGGCGAGCGCGGCAAGGTAGGCCAGGCCGCCGGTCTTGTCCTTGTCATCGCTGTTCTTGATCGCCTCGTCAACGGTGACGACGTCGGCGGGCTTGCCCTTCTCGACGAGACGCGATATGTGGCGGAAGACGCGGCGATGATCGTCGCGGTAGAAGTCCCCGTCCACGACCACATCGGCAATCTTGTCGAAGGCTGCGTTGTCGATCAGAAGCCCGCCCAGCACCGACTGCTCGGCCTCGATCGAGTGCGGCGGCAGCTTGAGGCTGACAAGTTGGGGATCGGTTTGCGGCGCGGGCTGGGCCATGAAGCTGTTGACAAGCTGCAGCCTTAAACTTTAACACTTTCCGGACAAACAAAAAGGGGCTCCAGAGAGCCCCTTTTTGTTCAGAAGCTTAGCGTGAAATCAGAGCTGCGTTGTGTCTCCCAGCACCGAAATCGTGACATGCACGACCACATCGCTGTGCAGCGCGATAGCTATGGAATGATCGCCGACCTGCTTCAGCGGTCCCTGCGGCAGCCGGACCATCGCGCGCTCGACCTCGAAGCCCTGCGTCTTCAGGGCATCGACGATGTCGAAAGTCGTCACCGAGCCGAACAGCCGGCCGTCCACGCCCGCCTTTTGGGTAATCTGGACAAGCAGCCCTTCGAGCTTCGCACCCTTGTCCTTCGCGGCGGAGAGTGTATCGCCCTGGATGCGTTCGAGCTCGGTGCGCCTTTTTTCGAAGTCGGCGAGGTTCTCGGGCGTGGCTCGCTTTGCCTTGCCCTGCGGCAGCAGAAAGTTGCGCGCGTAGCCGTCCTTGACCTTGACCACGTCGCCCAGGCCGCCGAGGTTGACGACTTTCTCCAGAAGAATGACTTGCACGGGGGCGCTCTCAGTGCAGGTCGGTGTACGGCATCAGCGCGAGATAGCGCGAGCGCTTGACCGCCACGGACAGCTGCCGCTGGTAGTGGGTGCGCGTGCCAGTGATGCGCGCCGGGAAAATCTTGCCGTTCTCGCCGATGAAGTCCTTGAGCAGATTGACGTCCTTGTAGTCGATCCACTCGATCTTCTCCGCGGTGAAGCGGCAGAACTTTCGCCGCTTGAACAGCTGCGATTTCTTGGCGTCGCGTTTGCCGTCGCGGCCCTTGCCTTTTCCTTTACCTTTGCCGAAACGGCCTTTGCCTCTGGGTGGGGGCATGATGACTCTCCTGACTTAATCCAATCGGTCGAATTCTATTTCCGTCGCGTGCAGCACGAGCGCGCGGCTGGTGCGGCCCTTCGCCGCGAGAAACCCGGTTACTTTCAGATTGCTGCCCAATTCCGCCGCGGCGAGGAGCCTTGCCTCCCGCTCGAACGCCACCGCGGCGACCTCGCAGTTCACCTTGCGCGCGCTGCCGGCCTCGGCCTGCGACGACTCATGCCGCAGCCGGAATTTCAGCACCGGCACGCCGGCGGGCGTATACCGCAGCTTGTCCAGCTCGATGAGCCTGCCGCAGAGCACGACCCGGTTCGCTTTCGTGGACGCGCTCAGGCGTCTTCCTGTTGTTCGGCCTGGGGCTCGCCCGGCTGTTCGGCCGGCGGCTCGGACTGCTGCTCGGCCGGTTTGACCACATCGCCTCTGGGTGCATCGCCCTGGGCGAGGACCGATCGGGACTTCTCTTCCTTCATCATCGGCGAAGGCGTGGTCCAGGCGCGGTCCATCTTCATGATCAAATGCCTGAGCACTGCATCGTTAAACTTGAACGAGTGCTCGAGCTCGCCCAGCGTCTCGGAGTCGCACTCGATATTCATGAGCACGTAATGCGCCTTGTGCACCTTCGAGAGCGGATAGGCGAGCTGGCGGCGGCCCCAGTCCTCGAGGCGGTGGATCGTGCCCTTTTTCGAGGTCACCGTACTGCGGTAACGCTCGATCATCGCCGGGACCTGCTCGCTCTGGTCCGGATGGACGATGAAGCATATTTCGTAATGCCGCATGTATTCTCCCTATGGATAGCGCCATCCGCTGGACTCATCCGATGCGACACGGACGAGAGGCGGTGCGGCAGGGTTGGTCGGATTTTCGGAAACCGGCCGTCGGAAAACAATTGCCGGAAACAAATCGCCGAAAACAAAACGACGACCGCCGAAGCGATCGTCGAAGTGGCTGAATTCTAACAGAATCGCGCTGGAGGAGGCAAGAGCTTTTCAACCGCTCCCGCGACATGCGAATGTATCCGCGCACGCCACCTGCCAGGAGAAGTACATCGGCGTTCCGGAGCAGTAATACGCTTTCTCTTGGATCATGGTATCGAGCGAACCGGCTATGATTCCTGCTGGTATTCCATTTCATGGGCAGTCAACCCGCCAATCGAAGTACACGACTTTCGGCGACCCCATTCGCGCCCTCGTGCCCAAAAATATCCTAATTTCTGCCTGCCTCGCCTTGTGCGCTCCATACGCGGCCGCGGGACAGGACACATTGACGGACTACGAGTTCATAGGCGGAGCCCTCCGGGCGCGCCCCGCGTATGACGGCGCGGCATCGCAGAAGGGCGAGGCGATTCCCGTGCTGCGCTACTTTGGCAAGCCCTGGTTCGCGCGTACCACGCAGGGCGTGCTGGAGGGCGGCGCGCGCATCGAGCCGGTCGCCGGATTCGCGCTGGGCGCGCAGATGGCTTACGAAAGCGGGCGGCGCAGCTCGGAGTCGGCGTTCCTGAAGAGCCACAACGTCGAGGACATCGGCGCTGGCGCATCGGTCGGCGTTCACGCCGAACTCGACCGGACGATCGGCCCGGTGCCGGTGAGCGTGCTTGCGCGCTATCGCTATAACACCGACGACGCACGCGGCGCACAGACCGATCTGCGGATCACTGCGGGTGTTTATAGCGGTGGGGGTTTCCTCGCCGCCATATTCGCGCAGGCAACCTGGGCGAACGGAAAATCGAACCAAGCATACTACGGCATCACGCCGCAGCAATCGGCGGCGACCGGGCTGCGGACCTTCGACGCGGGGCCCGGCCTGCTGTATACGTCCGTGGGGCTGCTTTGGTCTTTCGACCTTGCCCGAGAATGGTTGCTGCTCGGCGGCGTGGACGTGCGGCTCTTGCGCGGGGACGCCGCCGCTAGCCCACTGGTCGAGGACCGGTCGAACGTATACGCGAGCGCGGGTCTCGCTTACCGGTTCTGAAATTCGCCCCGGGGAAATTCGAGTAACGTGCGGAGAAAAGCGGATTCGCCATCCCTGGTCGCTGAAGCGACTCCCCTTGTCAGCGGGGTAGGCGGCGCCGTAGCGACTCGAACAGGCAAACGCCGCCCGCCACGGAAACGTTCAGGCTCCCCACGCTCCCGCGCATTGGGATTTTCACCAGCAGGTCGCAGCGCTCGCGCGTCAGGCGGCGCATGCCCTCACCCTCCGCGCCGAGCACCCAGGCAATTGAATCCGGCAATTCCGCCTCGTAGAGCGTCTTCTGCGCGCGCTCGTCGGCGCCGACGATCCAGATGTTGCGCTCTTTCAGGTCATCGAGGGTGCGCGCGAGGTTTGTCACCATGTAGTACGGCATCGATTCGGCCGCGCCGCTCGACACCTTGGAGACGACCGCGCTGATTCCCGCGGCCCGGTCTTTCGGCGCGATGACCGCGTGCGCACCGGCGGCGTCGGCGACGCGCAGGCAGGCCCCGAGATTGTGCGGGTCGGTCACGCCGTCGAGCACGAGGAGCAGCGGCGGCTCTTTCAGTGAGTCGAGTCGATCTTCCAGGCTTTCGCGCGCGCCGCGCTCTTCCGCGATCGCCACCACCCCCTGGTGGCGCCCGCCACCGTAGAAGCCGTCCAGGCGCTTCGTCGACACACGAAGCAGTTGCACCCCGGAACTTTCTGCGGCGGCGGCGAGATCCTTGGCGCGCGCGTCCTTGCGATTCTCGTCGAGGAAGATTTCGCGGACCGAGGACGGATCGGCGCGCAACCGCGCAAGCACCGCGTGAAAACCGAAGATCGCGTGCGCGGGTTTCATGCCAGCACGAAATCGATGCGGCTTGTCTCCAGATCGACGCGCACGATTTTCACTTTTACCCGGTCAGCGAGGCGAAAGCGCTTTTTCGTCCGGTCGCCGAGAAGCTGATGCCGGGCCGCGTCGAAATGGAAGTAATCCTGACCGAGCTCCGAGATATGGACCAGCCCTTCGACATAGACGTGGTCCAGCGCGACGAAGATGCCGAAGCCCGTCACTGCGGTGACCGATCCATCGAATTCCTCGCCGACGCGGTTGCGCATGTAGTGGCACTTGAGCCAGGCCGACACTTCGCGCGTGGCATCGTCGGCGCGCCGCTCGGTCTGCGAGCAATGCGCGCCGAGCTCCGCCCAGTTGCCGGGATTGTGGCGAGTGCCATCGAGCACCGCCTTGATCGCCCGGTGCACAAGCAGATCGGGATAGCGCCTGATCGGCGAGGTGAAGTGGGTGTAATGCTCATAGGCCAGACCGAAGTGACCGACGTTCTCCGGGCTGTACTGCGCCTGCTGCAGTGATCGAAGCAGCACGGTCTGGAGCAGTTGCACGTCCGGACGCTTGCGGATCGACTCCAGCAGGCGCGAGTAGTCCTTCGCCGCGGGTTTTTCGCCTCCCGGAAGTTGCAGACCGAACTCCTTCAGGAACTCGCGAAGTTTCTCCAGCTTCTCCGGCGTCGG
>JBGPLD010000129.1:0-4911 GCA_041486325.1 Gammaproteobacteria bacterium | reverse complement strand
GTGCCACTGCAGCGCTCCGCCCAGCCAGCCGCCGAGGGTAAGTTCGCTGGGGATCTTGAACGGGAAAAGGGGCGCGGCATTGTAGATTCTCCAGCCGCTCGCCACCATGATCAGGATCGCGAGCGCGTTGATCCAGTGCGTGACGCGCACTACGAGCGGGTGGATCCTGATCCAATCCGACGCCGGATTCTGCTGCACTGCGTCCATTTGAGCCTCCTCTTGCCGGTCGCCTGACTTGTCTTCGTCGCGGCCGGGAGCTTACACCTTACAGGGCCGGGCGCCGGTCGCCTTCGCCAAACCCGATGAGCGGCGCGGCGTATCCCTTGCCGAGCGCGATCACCTTGAACAGCTCGCCCATCTCGGCCGGGCTCATGAGCCGGTTCGCCTGGTTGGCGAGCGGCAGGAACTTGCCCGCGTCCTCCGCCGGCGTGCGCGCCATCACCTCGGTGATGCCGCAGTTGACGAGGAATTGCGCCTGGCTGGTGTAGCCGGCGAGCTCAAGGCCGCCCTCGCGCGCGGCGCGGGCGATCGCGCTGAAATCCACGTGGCTGGTGATGTCCTGCAGCCCGGGAAGGAAGAAGGGATCGGCGTGCGCATGATGGCGGTAATGGCACATGAGCGTGCCTTCCTTGCGCTGCGGATGGTAATACTCTTTTGCCGGGAAGCCGTAATCGACGAAGAACGCCACGCCTTTTTCCAGCACTCCCCCGAGCGAGCGAATGAAACCGCACGCGGCCAACTGAATCTCGGTGCGAAATCCTATAGGAAGATTCAGTGCCCGCGCGGCATCGAGCGGCGTGCCCGCCGCCACGCGCCATGACCAGTCCAGACGGCCGTTCTTCACGCCGACGCCGCCTTCCTCGAATTTCCCGCCCTGGACGCGAACCACGTGAGCGGGCATCGCATCCAGCACCTCGTTGCCCAGCACGACGCCCGAAAACGAGGGAGGCAGGCGGTTGAGCCACGCCACGCGCTCGAGCAGGTGCGGCACCCTCGCCGCGAGCGTGTCGCGGCTGCGCTCGCGCAGGTCCGCCGAAAGCTCGAGGATGAGATAGCTGCGCGGCAACTGGCCCGAGCGCTCCAGCTCTCCGAGCAGCGTCGCCGCGAGCGCGCCGCTGCCCGCGCCGACTTCGAGCACCTCGTCAAACCCGGCCTCCAGCACCTGCCTTACCTGGCGCGCGAGGGTCTGGCCATAGAGCTGCGAGATCTCGGGCGCGGTGACAAAATCGCCGTCGCGCCCGAGTTTTCTGGCGCCAGCGCTGTAATAGCCCAGGCCCGGCGCGTAAAGCGCGAGCTCCATGTAGCGCGCGAAGCTGATCCAGCCGCCGCTTGCCGCGATTTCCTCGCGGATGTGCGCCGCGACGCGCTCGCTGTGGGCGCGCGCATCGGGAGTGGGTTCGGGAAGCGCCATCGGGAGAGAGTGGGCAGGGTATTCCGGTATCATTCTAGGCCATGGCCGAACCGCTTTCAGGGAAAGTTGCGCTCGTCACCGGCGGCGCGAAGCGCGTCGGCGCCGCCATCGTGCGCCGGTTGCACGGCGCGGGCGCGAGCCTGATGCTGCACTACCGGGGATCGGAGCGCGAGGCAAAGGCGCTGCGCGCGGAACTTAACGCCGCGCGCTCGAATTCCGTGGCCCTGGTGCAGGCCGACCTGCTCGACGTCGCCGGCCTGGCGGAGATCGTGAGAAACACGCTCGTCCGTTTCGAGCGGCTCGATGTGCTCGTCAACAATGCCTCTGCGTTCTTCGCGACGCCGGTGGGCGAGATGACGCCGGCGAACTGGGACAGCCTCATCGGCACTAATCTGCGGGCGCCGCTGTTCCTCTCGCAGGCGGCGGCGCCTCACCTGAAAAAGCATAACGGCGTCATCGTCAACATCACTGACATCCACGCCGAGCGGCCGCTGAAGAATTACGTCATCTACTCGGTCGCCAAGGCGGGACTCGCGGGGCTGACCCGCTCGCTTGCGCGCGAGCTGGGGCCGGAGGTGCGCGTAAACGGCGTCGCGCCGGGCCCGATCGTCTGGCCGGAGGACGGCTCTTTCGACGAGGTGACGCGCCAACGCGTCATCTCGAACACGCTGCTCAGGCGCACAGGCGACCCCGACGATATCGCCCGCGCCGTTTACTATCTCATCGCCGAAGCGCCGTACGTCACCGGGCAGATCATCGCGGTGGACGGCGGCAGGAGCATCAATTTATGAGCACTCGTCTGAATTGGGGGACTAACAAGGGGGTGTGCCCCCTTGTTCCTATGGATCCATGAACGCCCCCGAAAAAATCACATTCACCCGCAAGCAGCGCTTCGAGGCAGGGAAGCTCGAGAAGCGCCTGTGCCGTCTTGTCGGCGAGGCGATCGGCGACTACGGCATGATCGGCGCGGGCGACCGCGTCATGGTTTGTCTCTCCGGCGGCAAGGACAGCTACGGGCTGCTCGATGTGCTCTTGAAGCTGCGCGAGCGCTCACCCGTTGCATTCGAGATCGTCGCGGTCAACCTCGACCAGCGCCATCCCGGCTATCCCGAGCACGTGCTGCCTGAGTACCTTTCGTCGCTCGGAATTCCTTACCGCATCGAAGTGCAGGACACGTACTCGGTCGTAAAAAGGGTGGTGCCCGAAGGCGAGACCATGTGCGGGCTGTGCTCGCGGCTGCGCCGCGGCGTGCTCTACCGCGTCGCGCGCGAGCTCGGCGCGACCAGGATCGCGCTGGGCCATCACCGCGACGACATCCTGGAAACGTTTTTCCTGAATCTCTTCTTCGGCGGCAAGATGAAGGCGATGTCGCCGAAGCTGCAGTCCGACGACGGCCAGCACGTCGTTATCCGCCCGCTCGCGTACGTGGCCGAAAGCGACCTCGAAGCCTACGCGGAGATCAAAGGGTTCCCGATCATTCCCTGCGACCTGTGCGGCTCGCAGGAAACGCTGCAGCGCAGGCAGGTGAAGCAGATGCTGCGCGAATGGGAGAAGCGCTATCCCGGGCGCGTGCAATCCATATTCCGCGCACTCTCGGACATCGTGCCCACGCACCTGATGGACCGCAAGCTGTTCGATTTCGTCAACCTCAAGCCGAGCGGCTGCGTTGAAAAGGACGGAGACACCGCTTTCGATCCGGTCGAACCGGGTCGGTCGTCCATCACCGAAGAGTAAGGAAACGTTAATGAGGGTATCGTCAGGAATCGCAGTTTTTTCCGTCTTTGCGGGTATTTTCGCGCTTGCTGTCGCGATGGTCGGCCTGATAACCGCGCAGGACTGGCGCACTGCGAGCCAGGAACCGGTAGGTCTCGCGCCCGATCCGGCGAAAACACCCGAGGCGATCGTGCAGGTCTACGCTGCGCGCACCGTCGGCTGGCGCGGAATGTTCGGCGTGCATACCTGGTTCGCGGTCAAGCCGGCCAGTGCCAGGGCGTACACGGTGTACGAAATCATCGGCTGGCGTTTGCGGCAGAGCGATTCGGCCCTGGCAATCCGGCAGCGCGCACCCGACGCGCGCTGGTTCGGCGCCGAGCCGGAGCTGATCACGGAAAAGCGCGGCGCGGGCGTGGACGAGCTCATTGAGCGCATCGACAGGGCCGCCCACGCATACCCCTGGGCCGGCGAATACAGCGCGTGGCCCGGGCCGAACTCCAACACCTTCACCGCATGGGTGGCGCGCGCGGTGCCCGAGCTTGAATTGGATCTGCCGCCGACAGCTATCGGCAAGGACTATTCCGGAACAAGACTCTTCGCGTCCGCCCCGAGCGGCAGGGGCTTTCAGTTCACGCTTTTCGGTTTGCTGGGCCTCACGGCGAGCGCCGTCGAAGGTCTCGAGGTCAATCTGCTCGGTCTCACTTTCGGGCTCAATCCCTTCGATCCGGCGCTGAAGCTGCCGCTTGTCGGGCGACTCGGGCCAGCACGCGCGATTGCATCACGACCGAACGAAAAACCCGTCGCTACTTCTCTGTGAGGTTTCATTGGGTGTTGGTCGGGTTTCCTCTCTAAATATAAAGACGAGAGAAAGCGGGCCAACGGAAGTAATTTCGCGCAGTTCCCCAAGTAAGCACCCCTAAATTTTCGACAGGCCCGGCCGTTGTAATGAACAGTTTGTCAAAGTAAGTTTGACATGCTAAGCTTTCTACCAAAGTCGCCCATGAACTGCGCAGCCCGCCTCGTCTCAATCTTCGGTAGCCAAGCGCAAGTTGCCCGCGCGTTCCGGCTCGACCGCGCCGTAGTCAACAACTGGGTCAAATCCGGCTACGTGCCGGCGCGTTGGGCGATGGAAGTCGAGCACGTCACCGACGGAAGAATCCCAGCGGTCGAGGTGCTGAACGAAGCCCACGCCAAGCGGCCGGTGAAGGTCAAATCGCGTCCCGACGATCATCTATTCGGGTCGCCTCTTTCGGGAAAGGAAGCCATGAACGATTTCGCGCCCGCCAAACGCATCAGCTCGTTCCATCCGCCGCAGAGGACGCTCATGGGTCCGGGGCCGACCGAGATCCATCCGCGCGTGCTCACCACCATGAGCCAGCCGGCGATCGGCTACCTTGACCCGGTCTTCGTCGAGATGATGGAGGAACTGAAGGGGCTCTTGCGCTACGTCTATCAGACGAAGAACCCGCTCACTTTCCCGCTGTCGGGCCCGGGCTCGGTCGGGATGGAATACTGCTTCGTCAACCTGGTGCGCCCCGGCGACAAAGTGATCGTGTGCAGGAACGGCGTGTTCGGCGGGCGCATGATCGAAAACGTCGAGCGCGCAGGCGGCAAGGCCATCGTCGTCGAGGACGAGTGGGGCGCCCCGGTCGATCCGCACAAGCTCGAGGACGCGTTGAAGAAAAACCGCGACGCGCGCGTGGTCGCGTTCATTCACGGCGAGACTTCGACCGGCGTGCAGTCGGACGCAAAGACGCTCGTAGAGGTCGCGCACAAGCACGACGCGC
>JBGPLD010000128.1:0-4922 GCA_041486325.1 Gammaproteobacteria bacterium | reverse complement strand
TTGGCAACGCGGTGCTGGTGGGGAGCAGCAGCTTCTGGGAGGGAGTGGACGTGCGCGGTGATGCCCTGTCCCTGGTTGTCATCGACAAGCTGCCGTTTGCCCCGCCGGACGATCCGGTTATTGCCGCGCGGCTCGAGTTGCTCGAGCGCGATGGACACAACCCATTTCTTGATTTTCAGTTGCCTCAGGCCGTGATCGCCTTGAAGCAGGGCGCCGGCCGGCTGATCCGCGACGAGCGCGATCGAGGCGTGCTGATGATCTGCGACCCGCGCCTGTTTTCCAAGACTTACGGCCGGCGCATCCTTCCCAGCTTGCCGCCGATGAAGCTCGCGCGAGACCTCGACGAGGTTCTCAGGTTTGTTGCTTCCGTGCCGAGGGCGGCGATTGCCGCCGCGGCTGGAGGCTGAGCGCAGCGCCCTATCGGGCGTCCTCTACCGAGGCGTCCACCAGGGCTCCTGGCGGCCGTCCGCGTTTTTCAGATAATCGCTGTCGGGGAAATTCCTTCTCATGATCCTTTCGGCGTCATTGCGCAGGTCGGGCATGCCAAGCGCATCGTAGGCCCGGACCATGATCAGCAGGGCTTCCTCCAGAGCCGGGGTCTGGGGATAGTTCTGCAACGCGTACTGGGCGCGATTCGCCGCGGCGATGAACGCCCCGCGCTTCATGTAATAGCGGGCAACATGGACCTCGCTGAAGGCGAGCGCGTTGACCAGATATTTCATGCGCGCCAAAGCGTCCGGCGTGTACTTGCTCTCCGGAAAGCGCTGTACCAGCTCCTTGAATGCATCGTATGAATCGCGCGAGGACTTGGGGTCGCGTTCGGTCGGGTCCTGCGAGGAGATTTTTCCGAACAGGCCCTGGTCCTCGTTGAAGTAGACCATGCCCTTCAAGTAGTAGGCGTAATCGACGTTGATGCCGTTGGGGTGCAGCTTGATGTAGCGGTCGATGGCCGCGACCGCCGAGACCTGTTCATTCTGCTTGAAGTAGGCGTAAGCAGTCTCTATCTGCGCCTGCTGCGCGAAGCGGCCGTAAGGATAGCGCGCTTCGAGCGATTCGTAATACTTGATCGCCTGTTCGTAATTGCCGTCGTTCAGCTCGTCCTTGGCTTCGCGATATAGCCTTGCCGCCGACCAGCCGGCGGTGGGGTCGTATTTGTCCTGCGACGACCCGCAGGCTGCCAGCAGCATCACGAATAAAGCTACACTACGTTTCATGAGAAATCTTGTTGATCGGACGGGCAATTATAGCGTGGCGGTAGTTACGCGACGCGTACCGCGGGCTCTCGCAGGGCTGCGTCTGGACCAGGCGCTTGCGCGGATGTTTCCGGAGCACTCGCGCAGCCGCCTTCAGATCTGGCTGCGCGAGGGATACATTCGTCTCGAATTCCGTGCCGCCAAACCCAAGGAAAAAATCTGGGGAGGCGAGCAAATTGAGATCCGGCCGCAATCCGGCCCGGCCGATGCGGCGTTCCGGGCGGAGCCCATTGCGCTGGAGATCGTGTACGAGGACGAGGCCGTGCTGGTGATAAACAAGCCGGCGGGGCTGGTGGTCCATCCGGGCAGCGGCAACTGGAAGGGCACGCTGCTCAATGCGCTTCTTTACCATTCACCGCAGCTGGCGGCGATTCCCCGTGCCGGCATTGTGCATCGTCTGGACAAGGACACCAGCGGCCTGCTCGTGGTGGCAAAGACTCTGCAGGCACAGACTGATCTCGTAAGGCAGCTTCAGGCGCACACGGTGAAGCGGGAATATCTCGCCGTGGTGCACGGCGTCGTGAAGGACCACGGCAACGTCGCCGCGCCGGTCGGGCGCGACCCGCGCAGCCGCACGCGCATGGCCGTGGTGAGCGGCGGCAAGCCGGCATTCACGCGGTACAGGGTGATCAAGCGGAGCAAGGGCGCCACTGTGCTCGAATGCAGCCTCGCCACCGGCAGGACCCACCAGATTCGCGTGCATATGCAGTCGCTCGGCCACCCGCTGCTGGGAGATCCGGTCTACCGCGACAAGAGGCTGCGCGGCTCGCCAATCGCGGGAATTCGCCGGCAAGCGCTGCATGCGGCGCGCCTTGAATTCAAGCATCCGGTTTCCGGCGTGCAAAGAAGCTTTGAAGCGTCGCCGCCCGACGATTTGCAAGTGCTGCTGGATTCGCTCGAGTGAGGAATACACCGCACCCGGAGTGGATCATCCCGGATTGGCCGGCGCCCCGGCAGGTGCGCGCTCTCATCACCACGCGTGCGGGCGGGGTGAGTTCCGGCAATTTTGCTCACCTCAACCTGGGTTCGCAGGTCGGCGATCGCCCTGATCGCGTCGTTCGCAATCGCGCCATCCTGAGATCGTGTTTGCCTGCGGAACCGAAGTGGATAGGGCAGGTGCATGGCGCTGCGGTGATCCAGGCTGCGGACGGTGCCGAGGCCGCGCAGGCCGACGGGATCGTCGCCGGGAAGGCTGGCTTGGTTTGCGGGGTGCTCACCGCCGATTGTCTGCCGGTGCTGTTATGCGACCGCACCGGAAGCACGGTGGGAATCGCCCACGCCGGCTGGCGCGGTCTAGCGGCCGGGATAATCGAAAACGTCGTGCGGGCGATGCATGCTTCCGCCGGAAGTCTCACGGCCTATCTCGGCCCGGGAATCGGGCGCGATGTCTATGAAGTCGGCAACGAAGTCCGGGACAAATTTGTCGGCCTGAATCCGGAGGCGGCCGCGGCCTTTGCGCCGCGCCACGGCGGAAAATTTCTCGCCGACCTGTACATGCTTGCGCGCCAACGCCTGGCTGCGGCAGGTGTCGGCGAAGTCCACGGCGGCGGGTTTTGCACCCTGAGCGAGTCGCGGTTTTTTTCGTTTCGGCGCGACCGGATCACGGGCAGAATGGCGAGCCTCATCTGGCTGGAGGAACTCTGAGCGATGGCAACGATTGCCTGGATAACAGCAGCAAGCCTTGCCGGAGGCGTTCTCAGCGTCGTTCTGGCGGCCGCATTCGCGCTTTCGGCGCGCGCGAGCTGGGTCCCGGCGCTGGTCAGCTTTGCGATCGGCGCGCTTCTCGGCGCGGTATTTCTCGAGATCGTGCCGCACGCGTTCGGCAACGAGCGCAACTTGCACTCGGTCGCGGCAACCATGCTCGGCGGGATACTCGGCTTTTTCGTTCTGGAGAAGCTCGTGCTCTGGCGTCATTGCCATATCGAGGACTGCGAGGCGCACGACCATCATGCCGTCCCGGGCGATCATGGCCGCAGCGGGATGATGATTCTCATCGGCGACGGCTTCCACAATTTCGTCGATGGGATCCTGATCGCCGCGGCGTTCATGGAAAACACCCAGCTCGGAATCGTCACGGCGGTGGCGGTGATCGCGCACGAGATTCCGCAGGAGATCGGAAACTTTGTCATTCTGCTGCATTCCGGCTACAGCAAGTCCGCCACCTTTGCCCTGAACCTTCTGTCGAGTTTCGCGATGCTGGCCGGAGCGCTCATCGCCTATTTCGCGCTCCAGTCGCTGCAGGGCTGGGTGAACACGGTGCTCGCGCTCGCCGCCGCGAGCATGATCTATGTCGCCGTCGCCGACCTGATTCCCGGTCTTCACAGGCGCCCGGAGCTCGGGGCCACGGCGCAACAGGTTGCCCTTATCGGCTTAGGGGTATTTTCGATCTGGCTGGTGGGCGAACTGACCCGTCACAGCCGCTGATCCGGATGGTGCAAGCGAAGAGAAGCAGTCGCGTGCATCGGCAAGCGGCGCCACCGGGCTTACCGGCTTTCAAAATTCGCAGCGGCTTCCTGCGGCCTTTGCGGCATGGAATCGGAATTACAAGGCCGGATTAGAGCATTGCCGAGCCGCCGTCCACGACCAGCGTCTGGCCCGACATAAACGCGCTGTCGTCCCCGGCGAGGAAACTCACCGCGCCGACCAAGTCGATGGGGTGTTGCTCTCGCTGAATTGCGCGGCTCCTGATGCTTTCCTGGTGCAACCGGAGATGCTCCGGGTGGCTCAGCACGCCCTCGGATAGCGTCAAGCCGGGCGCAATGGCATTCACCGTGATGTTGTCCTTTCCGAGCTCGCGCGCCAGGCCCCGGGTCATGGCAATGACCGCACCTTTGCTGGCGATGTAGTGAAGAAAAAACGGCACCCCCTTCAGCGGCGCGCCCGACGCGAGATTGACGATGCGGCCGCCTTTCTGCCTGCGCATCTGCGGCGCAACGGCCTTGCAGCAAAGCGCTACGCCCATGATGTTCACCTCCATCAGGCGTTTCCATTCATCGACCGGGATTTCCTCGAAAGGGCGCACCTTGATCGTCGAGAACATTGCGGCGTTGTTGACCAGAATGTCGATGCGGCCGAAGGCCTTCAATGTTTCTTCGGCCATGAATGACGTATCGGCTTCGGATGACACATCGACCTTGAGGCCCAGCGCCCGGGCGCCGCTACTCGCAAGCGCCGCGGCAGCAACATCGTATTGCTGCAAGTCTGCAATGACTACGCTCGCGCCATCAGCTGCCAATCTAATCGCGAATGCCTTTCCGATCCCGCTTGCGCCGCCGGTCACGATTGCCACCTTGCCTTCGAGCTTCATGGAGCCTCCTTCCATCCTTCAAAGCATGGTATGGACATGGGCTGGTGGCGTCAAAGTGTCGGGGTCAAGAACGGTGAGCAAGGTCGTGTTGCCACCGGAACGGCGGAACCACCATAGCGCGGCCTTGGCAATGTCCCAATCGGATTCCCTGCCCGCAAGGATCATCGCCGCGACGCGCCCGAGGGTAGGTTGATGGCCGACGACGACTACCGAGTCCGCGCGTGCCGGCCAGCCCGCCGCGGCGATCACGTCGGTGGCACTGGCGCCAGTCCCAACCTCGGGGGATGTCGAAAAGGGCCGGTCCAGCGCCAGGGCGGTCTCCTGCGCCCGTACGGCCGGACTGACAAGAATGTCGCAGCGCA
>JBGPLD010000127.1:0-4953 GCA_041486325.1 Gammaproteobacteria bacterium | reverse complement strand
CATCGGCGATGCCCAGGTCGAGCGCGTGCACTTGGGCGCCCCAGGTCAGTTGCGCGATGCCCTCGATGAAGAAGCTCAAGCCGATGGTCGCCATGAAGAGCGTGATCTGCGGCTGGTTGACGAGCGGGCGCAGCACCACGCGCTCGGTGAAAAACGCGAGCGCCACCATCGCCGCGAGCGCGAGCGCCACGGCGATCCAGAATGGGGCGCCCTTCGAGATGAATCCTACGGTCGTGAGCGCAGCAAAGAACACCATCGCGCCCTGCGCGAAGTTGAACACGCCGGAGGCCTTGTAGATCAGCACGAAGCCGAGCGCGACGAGCGAATACATCACGCCCGCGAGCAGCCCGCCGATCAGGACTTCGAAGAAAAATTGCATCTAGGAAACCAGAACGCTAACCGCAATGGACGCAATGGACGCAATGGAAAACGCCCCTGAACACTTTGCGTCCCTGGCGGTGAAGGCTTTTTCTCAATGCGCCACTCCGAGATACGCGTCGATAACGTCCTTGTTGTCGCGAACTTCGTCGGGCGTGCCGTCGGCGATCTTGCGGCCGTAGTCGAGCACGACCACCCGGTCCGAGAGATCCATCACCACGCTCATGTCGTGCTCGATCAGCACGATGGTGGTGCCGAGCTGGTCGTTGACGTCGAGAATGAAACGGCTCATGTCCTGCTTTTCCTCGAGGTTCATGCCGGCCATCGGCTCATCGAGCAGCAGCAGCTCGGGTTCCGCGGCAAGCGCGCGCGCGAGCTCCACGCGCTTTTGCAGGCCGTAGGGCAGCCGCCCGACCGGGGTCTTGCGGATGTGCTGGATCTCGAGAAAATCGATGACCGTCTCGACCTTGGCGCGGTGCTCGAGCTCCTCGCGCTGCGCGGCGCCCCAGTAGAGCGCCTGTTGCAGGAAGTTGCACTTCATCTTCAGGTTGCGCCCGGTCATGAGGTTGTCGAGCACCGTCATGCCGCGAAAGAGCGCGATGTTCTGAAAAGTCCGGGCGATGCCCTGCCGCGCCGCCTCGTGGGGATCGATGTTGCGGCGCTTGCGGCCCTTGAACGCCACGGTGCCGTGCTGCGGATGGTAGACGCCGTTGATGACGTTCAGCATCGAGGACTTGCCGGCGCCGTTCGGGCCGATGATGGCGCGGACCTCGTGCTCGCGCACATCGAACGAGACGCCCTGCAAGGCGCTCACGCCGCCAAAGGAGAGCGATATCTCTTCGACGCTGAGGATAGGCTTGCCGATGCGCCGCGGGTCGGTCAAGCCGCTCTCCGCGTCGCATCCGCGTTCACAGTCCGCGCCTCGGCGATCCTGAGGTCTGCGCTGATCTTGCCGGTGCGCCCGTCTTCGAACCTGACCTGGGTCTCGATAAATTGCGAGGTCTTGCCCGAATAGAAGGCTTCGACCAGCAAGGCGTACTTGTCGGCGACGAGCCCGCGGCGCACCTTGCGCGTGCGCGTAAGCTCGTCGTCGTCGGGATCAAGCTCCTTGTGCAGGATGAGAAAACGGTGCACCTGGGATTGCGCGAGCATCGGGTCGGCGGCCAGGTCCGCATTGGCCTTTTCAACGCATTCGCGCACCAACTGGTAGGTCTCGTCTTTCTGCGCGAGGTCGGTGTAGCCGGAATAGGCGAGGTTGCGGCGCTCGGCCCAGTCGCCCACCGCCCCAATGTCGATGTTGATGAAAGCGCAGACGCGATCGCGACCCGGACCGAAGGCCACGGCTTCCTTGATGTAGGGCGAGAACTTGAGCTTGTTCTCGATGTAATTGGGCGCGAACAGCGCGCCGCCCGCCAGCCTGCCCACGTCCTTGACGCGGTCGATGATCTTGAGGTGCCCGTCGGCGTCGAAATAGCCGGCGTCCCCCGTGTGGAAATACCCGTCGGCGTCCAGCGCCTCGGCGGTGGCGTCGGGCCGCTTGTAGTATTCCTTGAGCAGAATGCTGCCGCGCACCAGCACCTCGCCGTTGCCGGCGACTTTCACTTCGACGCCCGGCGCGGGCGGGCCCACTGTGTCGAACTTGATCTGGCCGTCGGGTTGCAGGCACACCGCGGCACAGGTCTCGGTCGCGCCGTAGAGCTGCTTCAGGTTGACGCCGATGGAACGGTAGAAGCGAAACAGGTCGGGGCCGATGGCCGCCCCCGCGGTGTAGGCGACGCGGATGCGACTCATGCCCAGCACGTTGCGCAATGGACCGTACACCAGCAGGTTGCCCAGCGCGTAGAGCAGGCGCTCGGCGAGGCGAACCGGCTTGCCGTCGATGATCTCCGCGCCGCAGCGCCGTGCCACGTTCATGAAATAGTAGAACACGCCGCGCTTGAGGGAACTCGCGTCCTCCATGCGGATCATCACCTGGGTAAGCAGGTTTTCGAACACGCGCGGCGGCGCAAAGTAGTAGCTGGGGCCGATCTCGCGCATGTCGGTCATCACCGTGTCGCCGGACTCCGGGCAGTTGATGGTGAAGCCGACCACCATCGCTTGCGCATAGGAAAACAGGTGATCGCCCACCCACGCCATGGGCAGGTAGGAGAGGATGTTGTCCTCGGGGCCAAGATGATCAAAGGCGCGGCCGCTCTCGGCTGCGCGGATGAATGCGGTATGGGTCTGACAGACGCCCTTCGGTTTGCCGGTAGTGCCGGAGGTGTAGAGCATCACGGCAACGTCATCGGGCCGGCCACGGGCGATCTCGTCGGTGAAAAAGGACGGCTGCCGGGCATGCCAATCGCGTCCGGCCTGCACGGCCGCGTCCAGGCTTTGCAGCCCGGGCTGGGAATAGTGGCGCAACCCGCGCGGGTCGTCATAGAAAATGTGCGCAAGCTGCGGACACTGGTCGCGCATTTCCAGAAGCTTGTCCACCTGCTCCTGGTCCTCGACGATGGCGTGGCGTATGCCGGCGTCGAGCAATACGAAGCTTAGTTCCTGCGCGACCGCGTCCTGGTACATGGGGACGGCCACCCCGCCCAGGGCCTGAGCCGCGCACATGGACCAATAAAGGCGCGGGCGATTGTCGCCGATGATGGCAAGGTTGTCGCCGCGCCTGAAACCGAGCGACGCGAGTCCGCAGGCGAGCGCGCGCACTTCGTCGGCCACCTGCGCCCAATTCCAGGTCTGCCAGATGCCGAGGTCTTTTTCGCGCGTGGCGGGATGCTGCGGCCGCACCTTCGCATGGTGCAGCAGCAGCCGCGGAAAAGTATCCAGGGGCTCCTCCGGCATGATGATCTCCTCCTCGGCCCTGCTGCGAGGCAGGGGAATTCCTACGGGGATATTACAGCAGAACCCTTCGCCGGAATCACGGCGGGCTCCCGCACGCGCGTTTCGGTGATCAAAGCCAGCCGGTGGCGGCAGGAGCCGGCTCGGGCAGTTCCTCATCGCTCAGAACCGGCGTGGCGCCGGCGCCCTTCTCGGCGGCATCTCTCCAGTCAAGGACCACCCTTTTCCCCAGCTTGATACGCGACAGCGCGGGGCTGGATCGCGATGTGACGGGAGGAGGGATGATGCAGGTGGCTTCCGGGCCAAGAATGTTCGCCGCCCAGTGGGAAAAGCTCGACGTCGGGCTCGCGACGAGGACCGTGCAGCAAGCAAGCGCGAAAAGATCGATGACCGGGTCGCCGCTCGAGGCATGCCCCGGAAGCAATGGCCGCTGGGTCTTGGTCGCCGGCAGCGTAACGATGTCGAATTTTTTCCTTAAAGGTTCTATGGCCCCGGCTTCACCGGTATATCCGAGAATGAAGTACACGCCGGGAAAGCGCCTGACGAACAATTCCATGACATGCGAGTACCACCATATCGGCACCGCCGGATGACGCCCACGGCTCACATCGAAGTGGTCATCGCCGAACAGCCGGAAATCGCCATGCCGGATATGCACGCCCACAGCCGGGCGCGACCGCCTTGATTCCAGTGACTGCACAATCGCTTGCTTAACCGACGGGCTGAGCCGGAGCCTGGCCGCGGTCGGCGCCAGCTGACGCTGCTGAAGCTCGCGCGGACCGTAGGTGGATCGCACCACGATTGTGGAATGCCTGCCCATCCCTTCCAGTTCCGCAAGACCAAAATCGCGTATCTTCGTGCTCCATGGCCGCCGCCAGGGCATCAGGGCCCCGGTGCGCGTACCCAATACCTCCAGCGAGCCCTTCTCCGGCCAATCGAGATATATAGAATGGCCGAAGCGTTCCTCGATCAAGCTGGCGAGCACCAGGGCCTCGAGGCGGTTGGCGAGGCCGGCGAAATTGGAAATGTAGATGCGCTTGTCGTTCCACCACATGTCAGATTTTGCGGCGACTTGATTTCGCGAACCGCCGCAACGTACTACATGTTGCGGCGATATTGGCCCCCGACTTCGAACAGCGCGTGCGTGATCTGGCCAAGCGAGCAGCAGCGCACTGCGTCCATGAGCACGGCGAACACGTTCTCGTCGTCGATCACCGCCTGCTGCAGGCGCTTGAGCATCGGCCCGGATTCCCGTTCGTGGCACACGTGGAAAATGGCGAGCCGCTTGAGCTGCGACTGCTTCTCCTTCTCGGTCGAGCGGATCAGCTCGAGCCTTTGCGGGACGGGGTCGCCTGCATCTTCGTTTCGGGGGCTCTTGAAAGTGTTGACTCCAATAATCGGGTATGAGCCGTCGTGCTTCCTGTGCTCGTATACCATGGAATCTTCCTGGATCTTCCCGCGCTGGTAGCCCGTCTCCATCGCTCCAAGCACGCCGCCGCGCTCGGCCAGCGCCTCGAACTCCTTCAGCACCTGTTCCTCGACCAGGTCGGTGAGCTCGTCGATGATGAACGATCCCTGGTTGGGGTTCTCGTTCTTGGCCAGGCCCCACTCCTTGTTGATGACCAGCTGGATCGCCATGGCGCGGCGCACCGATTCCTCGGTGGGAGTAGTGATGGCCTCGTCGTAGGCGTTCGTGTGGAGCGAGTTCGTATTGTCGTAGGATGAAATCAACGCCTGCAGCGTGGT
>JBGPLD010000126.1:0-4978 GCA_041486325.1 Gammaproteobacteria bacterium | reverse complement strand
TGATCGCCGGCCACCGGCCTAAGCCGCCGCGGCGCGCCGCTTCGACATCATCCAGAGCAGCGCGGCGCACGCGGCGGTGATAAAAGGCAGCGCGAGCCAGTTGAGCATCTGCCAGCCGTTGGTCTCGAGCAGCAGGCCCGAAGTGAACGACGAGGCCGCCATCACGATAAAGATAATCAGGTCGTTCGCGCCTTGCGTCTTGGCGCGCTCGGCGGGGGTGCAGGCCTCGGTGATGAGCGTCGTGCCGCCGATATAGAGAAAATTCCATCCCACCCCGAGGAGAAGCAGCGCCAGCCAGAAATGCAGCACGCTGATCCCCGAGAGCGCGATGCCGACGACGACGTAGAGCAGCAGCGCGCCCGCGAACATCACCTGCATGATGCCGAAGCGCTTGATGAGCGAGCCGGTGAAAAACGACGCCCCGAACATGCCGATGACGTGCCAGCTGATCACCGTCGCCGCCGCCGAATACGGGTGGCCGCAGATGCCCATGGCGAGCGGCGTGGCGGTCATCAGCAGGTTCATCACGCCGTAGCCGATAGACGCGGCGAGCACCGCGACGACGAAGGCCGGCTGCGCCATGATCTGCGCAAGCGGCCGGGTCGGCTCCCTGCGGTCGGCCTCCGTCGGCGCCGGGATGTCGAGCCACTGCACGACGACCAGGACGAGGACGAGAAATCCCATCAGCGAGAGATAGGAGCCGAGATACAAAGCGGGCAGGAGGTCCACGGTATGCTTGCTCGTCTCGGGGCCGACGATCCCTCCCACCAGCCCTCCGGCGAGGACGAGGGAGATCGCCTTTGCCTTGAAGTCGGCGCTTACCGCGTCGGCTGCGGCGAAGCGGTAGTACTGCGCAAACGCGTTGTACACCCCGAACACCGTGGTGCCGAAGCACAGCAGCCAGAAGCTTCCCGCCCAGAGGGCGAACGAGCAGATCGCGGCGCCGGCCATTCCTGTCAGCGCGCCGACGGTAAAGCCGGCGCGCCGGCCGATGCGCTTCATGAGCAGCGACGCCGGGAAGGTGCTGAGCGCCGCGCCGACCACCCACCCCGTCACCGGCAGCGTCGCCAGGGCCTTGTTCGCGGCAAGCGCGTAGCCGGCGAGGCCGTTCAGCGCGATGACAGTTGAATTGTTGGTGAACAGCAGCGCCTGGCAGGCGGCGAGGACGGCGACGTTTTTCTTGGCGGTTTCGATGGCGGATGCCGTCCGGACGACAGGCAATTGTCAGCAAAAACGGGTCAGCCGATTATAGCGAAACGGACCCTTCCCGTCCGCGGCGCCTCGGCCGGGGGTGCAAAAAAACCGCACGGGATGTTGACATTTTCCCCGGGTTGACGCACTCTCGCGTTGCCCGTACTCGCGTGCGGCGACACTCAAACCAGCTCGTATCAGAGAGGAGAAATCCACGATGGCCAAGAAAAGAAAACCCAATGCGGCATTCATGAAACCCATGACCCCAAGCGCCGCACTCGGCGCGGTGATCGGCTCGAAGATGATGCCCCGCACCGAAGTGACCAAGAAGATCTGGGGCTACATCAAGCGTAACAAGCTGCAGGACAGCAAGAACCGGCGCATGATCAATGCCGATGACGCGCTCAAGGTCGTGTTCGGCGGCAAGAAGCAGGTGTCGATGTTCGAGATGACCAAGCTGGTCAGCAGGCACCTGAAGTAATCCGGTTTCCCTATGCACGGGGCGCCGCCTTTTCGGGCGGCGCCCCGTGTTTTTTCGGGCCCCATTCCGGGGACCGCCAGCGCGGCTAGTTCCGCGCGTGCTGCTGCTTGTACTTCTGGATGGCCTGCTTCAGCTCCGTGAATTCCTCGCAAGGGAACAGGCACAGCTTGTCCAGGCGCGCGAGGTGCTCCTCGGCCTTGGGCAGATTGTTCACGAGCAGCCAGGTTTCGCCGATGTACTCGTGCGCGCCCCTGTGATTCGGGTCCAGCCGCAGCGCTTCGTTGTAGTGCTTGAACGCCATGTCGAGATTGCCCGTCTTGCGGTACGAGTATCCGAGGTGGTTCTGCATGTCGGCGTTGTTCGGATCGCGCGCGGCGGCGCGCTTGAAATTGTCCACCGCCGCATTGTAGTCGCGGCTTGCGATCGCCTTCATGCCGGCTTCGTAGTCGGGGTCCTGCGGGCGCTGGACCATCGGCGGGGGTTCCGAACCCGCGGAATGCACCGCGGGGGCCAGTGCGGGCCCCGCGAGAATGGCCAGTGTCAGCATCAGCAATCTGCGCATGTTGCCTCCTTTTATCAGACGGGCGAGAGGATTATAGTGCAACCTCACCCCCCGTTAACCGTTGCGCGGGACGGATTATTCCAGATGAAGCCGTCGAAAGCCGTGATCGAGCGCCTCGTGCTCCTCGCCCTGGCGATCACCTGCCTGGTTCCGGCCATGCCCGCGGCGGCGGCCCCGCCGCAGGCCTCGCGGGCGCAGGCGCTCTCCGAGCTCAAGGGAGCCGATGCCGGCGAGCGCCGGCGCGGGGCGATGAATCTCGGAATCGTGGGACGCATGGAGGATGCTTCCGCGCTGCTCGCGGCGCTGCGAGACGAGGACGAGTCGGTGCGCGAGATCGCCGAGGAATCGGTTTGGGCGGTGTGGAGCCGCTCGGGGGACGCGCGCGTGGACGAACTTTTCCGCAAGGGGGTCGCCCGCATGAGCGAGCAGCGGTTTCCCGAGGCGATCGCCGCTTTCACGCGCGTCATCGAGCTCAAGCCCGATTTTGCCGAGGGCTGGAACAAGCGCGCCACGGCGTACTTCCTCGCGGGCGAATACCGGGAATCGCTCAAGGATTGCGCCCAGGTGATCAGGCGCAACCCGCGCCACTTCGGCGCGCTGTCCGGCTACGGCCAGATCTATCTCCGGCTCGAGGAACCGGAGAAGGCGCTGCAGTACTTTCGCCGCGCGCTGGCGGTCAACCCCAACCTTGAAGGCGTGCAGGGCGCCATCGAGGAGCTCGAGTCGCTGCTCGTCCAGCGGCGCGGGCGCATGATTTAGGGAAGCTTTGAACAACCGCTAAGTTCGTCATTCCCGCGTAAGCGGGAATCCAGCGGCGTGCAACGAAAGCCACTGGGTCCCCGCTTTCGCGGGGACGACGGAGGGGTCATGCGGCCGGCGTTCAGCCGGGCGGCAGAAGCTTCCTGATTGCGTCCTCGACGGCCGGCGAATCCCAGGCGAGATCGCCCACCACCGAGTAACGGATCTTCTGGTCCGGGCCGATCACCAGCGTGGTCGGCAGCACTTTCACTTTCCAGGCGCTCGCGGCGGCAATGTTGCGGTCCAGCAGCACGGTGAAGAGCACGGGAAAATTCTTCAGGAATTCGTTGATTTTCGGCGCGCCCTCGCCGAAATCAACCGCAAGGACAGCGAAGGGCTTTCCCGCGAGCTTGTCCTGCAGCCGCTGCATCGAGGGCATTTCCTCGCGGCAGGGCTCGCACCACGTGGCCCAGAAATTCAGCACGACTACCTTGCCGCGGTAGTCCTCGAGCCGGTGCTCCCTGCCCTGCAGGTCGCGCAGCGCGAGCGGCGGCGTCGCGCCTCCGCTCCAGGCTTTCAGCTCCCCGCCCAATGCGACCGAGGCGAAAAGCGCCGCGAGCGCGAAGGCGGCGAAGCGTATGACTGCGCACAGGCGCGGCGCGGTGCTCACACCGCCTCGCCTTTCCCGGCGGCCAGCGCGGCGAAATCATCTGCGTAGCCCTGCATGCGCTCGACCACGTGCGCGCGCTGCTCGGGCGAGAGCGTGCGGTCGAGATCGACGAGGAGCTGCGCGAAGCCCTCCTCCCAGCGGCTTTCCTCGCGCGCGAACTCTTCCGGCCGGCGCATCTGCGGCTCGGTGAAGATCGCGGCGATCCGCGGCGCGAGCTCCTGCGGCCGGCGATGCTCGCGCACCATCGCGATCGCATCGTGCTGCCAGCGCTGCCGGTCCTCGAAGCGCAGTACGGCAAAGCGCTGGTGCTCGCGCACGAAGCGCGCGATGCGCGCCTCCTGTTTCGGCGTCAGCGCTCCGGTCCACTCGCGGAAGCGCTCGAGCATGCGCTTCAGCTGCGCGCGCTCGCGCTCCTTTTCGTCGCGCTGAAGAAACTCTTTTGCATACGCGGCGTTCTTCTCGGCGAATTTCTTCTCCACGTACGCGAGCTGGTCCGTGCCTAGCGTCGCCAGCACCGGTGCGGCGTCCTCGGCCGCCCTGGATGCGAAACGGCGGTAGCGCACGCGCAGACTGGCGATCGCCCAGCCGACGTCCTCTACCTCGACTCCGCGCGCGACGCGCTGCGAGGCGCCGCGCATCAGCGCCGCGTAGGCCGGCAACTCGTTTGCGCGGTGCCACTCGTGCAGGCGCGCGAGCCGCAACTTCAGATCGCCGAACTGCTCGGAATCGAGGTCGAAATACTCCCAGGCCATGTAGCGCAGCACGGTATCGGCGTTGTTGTAGGCGACGCGGGTCGCGCTGCACGCGGCGAGCAGCGCCAGCGCGGCGGCGGCCAGAAAGCGCGCGAGAACGGGCTTCACCAGTAGTTCTCCACGGTGATGTGTCCGGGCTCGCGGCGGCGGTGCTTTCTCATACCGCGGCGAACGAGCGCCGCGGTCGTGTCCGCGACCATATCGGGGTTGCCGCAAAGCATGACGTGCGAGGAGCTCGCGGAGAGCGCGACGCCCGCGGCGGACTCCAGGCGCCCGTCCTCGATCGCGGCCGGGATGCGCCCCTGCAGGGCGCCGGCCTTGTTCTCGCGGCTCACGAAAGACACCGTGCGCATTTGCTCGCGATGCTCGCCGAGCAGGCGCTCGATGGGCTCGCGGTGGGTGAGCTCACCGGCGTGGCGCACCGCGTGCACCAGCACCACCTGCCTGAAGCGCTGCCAGGGCGCCTCGGTCTTCAGGATGGAAAGAAACGGGCCGATGCCGGTGCCCGTGGAGATCAGCCACAGCTCGGCGCCGTCCGGAACCTCGGAGAGCACGAGAAAGCCGGAGGGTCGGGGCGCGAGGGA
>JBGPLD010000125.1:0-4989 GCA_041486325.1 Gammaproteobacteria bacterium | reverse complement strand
TGCTCCTGCAGAAGGAGATGATCAACCGCAACTATCACGATCTCGCCATTGCGCACGATCAGGGAAGAAAGATCTGTGCGACCTTCGTACCGGGCAACCTGAACGAGCTGGTGATGTGCTTCGATTTCGCGCGCAGCCTGCCCGAGACCAATGCGCTGCAGAGCGGGCTGAGAAAAAAATCGGGCAAGTTCATCATGGACGCGGAGCGTGACGGCCATTCCGAGGACGTGTGCACCTACGTCAAGACCGATCTCGGCATGATGCTGGGCGGCGACATCGGCCCGACCGGCGAGCCGCTGCCCAAGCCCGACCTGCTGCTCCTCTCCTACACCGGCTGCTTCACCTTCATGAAGTGGTTCGAGCTGATCCGGCAGAAGTACGGCTGCGAGGCGACCATGCTGCACGTCCCCTACCAGGGCGACGGCCGGGTCTCGAAGAACATGCGCGACTACGTGGTGAAGCAGCTCAAAGAAACCGTGATTCCGGCACTGGAGCGCGTCTCCGGCGTCAAGTTCGATATCGACCGCCTGCGCGAGTACATGAAGGAATCGGTCAAGGCCGAGGAAGACCTGGTTCACGTGCTGCAATCGGCAAAGCACCGTCCCTCCCCCATCGACGGCTACTTCGGCGCGGTGTACTACATCGGCCCCATCTTCACCGCCTTTCGCGGCACGCCCGAGGCGACGCAGTTCTACGGCGTGCTGCGCGGGGAGATCGACGAGCGCGTGCGCGAGGGCAAGGGACCGATCACGCCGGAGGGCGAACTCACCGAGGAGAAATATCGGCTGGTCGTCGAGGGTCCGCCCAATTGGACCAGCTTTCGCGACTTCTGGAAGATGTTCTACGACGAGGGCGCCGTGGTGGTCGCCTCTACTTACGCCAAGGTCGGCGGTACCTATGACCTCGGCTTCCGCCACGATCCCGAGCATCCGCTCGAGTCGCTCGCGGATTATTGCCTGGGCTGCTACACCAATCTCAACTTCCAGCAGCGGATCGACATGATCTGCAAGTACATCGATGAGTACCAGGCCGACGGCCTCCTGATCAACTCGATCAAGAGCTGCAACAGCTTTTCCGCTGGGCAGCTGCTGATCCTGCGCGAGGTCGAGAAACGTACCGGCAAGCCGGCGGCCTTCATCGAGTCGGACCTGGTGGACCCACGCTACTTTTCGGCGGCCAACATCAAGAATCGCCTCGAGAGCTACTTCCAGATGATCAAGGCGAAAAGGGTCGCCCAGTCGGCTCCGTCGGCGACGCCGATGACGACGCACTAGGAGATTCGCATGCGCTGCTTTATCGGCATCGACTTGGGCTCGACCACGACCAAGGCGCTGGTGATCGACGAGCAGCGCAACGTGCTCGGGCGCGGCATCACCAATTCGCGCTCGAATTACGACGCGGCGGCCGCGATCGCCAAGCAGGAAGCGCTGCTGAACGCGCGTTTCCACCTGTTCCGCGAAGCGCTGGCGCGCTCCGGCGCGCTCAACGGCCAGCTGGAAGACTTCATCGGACGGCTCGAGCGCAATTTCCGCCTGGAGCAGTTCCTGGAGCAACTCGCCGACCTCGAGGCCACCTGCCGGCGCAACGCGGAAGGCCCGCGCTTCGGCGACGCCGCGCCCAGCGTACTCAGTGCGCTCGAAGAAGTGTTCAGACGCCTGCGGACCGAGGCGCCGACGCTGTTCGCTCCCGGCGCCAAGCGCAAGTCGGATTTCTTCCGGGATATCGCCGGCAGCCGCTACCTCGCGTTCGGCGAGCAGGCGGCCAAGGAATCCGGCGTGCGCTACGACATGCTGCTCAACGTGTTCGACCGCTCGATCATCGAGGTCGAGAACCGCGTCTACGGCGATTCGATCAAACCCCATCTGCTGACGGCGCTCAAGCGAACGTTCGAGGCGCAGCCGGAAACCGCGAGCCGCGAGGACGCCGTGCGCGCGCCGATCCAGGGCGTGCTCGACACTCCTCTCGAAGAAACTTACGTGGTGGGCACCGGTTACGGCCGTGCGCGGTTGCCATTTTCCAAGGAACACATCCGATCCGAGATCCTGTGCCACGGCTTGGGAGCTCACGTCATGTACCCGGCCACTGCCACAGTGCTCGACATCGGCGGCCAGGACACCAAGGCGATCCAGGTGGATGCGCACGGCATCGTCGAGAGCTTCCAGATGAACGACCGCTGCGCCGCCGGCTGCGGCCGCTACCTCGGCTACATCGCCGACGAGATGAACATGGGCCTGCATGAGCTCGGGCCGCTCGCCATGAAATCCACGAAGACGATCAAGATCAACTCGACCTGCACCGTGTTCGCCGGCGCCGAGCTGCGCGACCGGCTGTCCCTCGGCGACAAACGCGAGGACATCATGGCCGGACTGCACCGCGCCATCATCCTGCGCGCCATGTCGATCCTCGCGCGCTCGGGCGGCATCCGCGACGAATTCACTTTCACCGGCGGCGTCGCCAAGAACGAGGCCGCGGTGAAAGCGCTCAAGGATCTCGTCAGGGAGAACTACGGCGAGCTGACGCTCAACATCGATCCGGATTCGATCTACACCGGAGCGCTCGGCGGCGCGACCTTCGCGTGGCGCGCCGTGATCGAGGAAGGCATGACCGCGGAGGCGAGGACGTGAGCACCGAGCAGGGGCCCCGCCGGGCGGGGATGCGACCGCAGCGAGCGGCCTCGGCCGCCGACGACGTGGTCCGGGCATTGAGACGGAAGGAACGGAGGCGGCAGAAATGATTACGACCGTCGGCATCGACATAGGCTCCGGCGCCGTGAAGACGGCGCTTTTCGCAACCGAGGGCGGAAGGAGCGAGTGGCTCGCCAAGCGGGTCGAACGCATTCGCCGGCGCGACCCCATGCAACTCGCGCACGACAGCTACGACGAGGTATTGAAGGAAGCCAGGCTCAAGCCCGACGACGTGGACTATGTGGCGACGACCGGCGAAGGCGAGAACGTCAAATTCGCCACCGGGCACTTCTATTCCATGACCACGCACGCGCGCGGCGGCATCTACCTTCGACCGGACGCACGCGCGGTGGCGGACATCGGAGCGCTTAACGGTCGCGCCATCTACATCGACGAGCGTGGCAAGGTGCTCCAATACAAGATGACCAGCCAGTGCGCCTCCGGCAGCGGGCAGTTCCTGGAGAACATCGCCCGCTATCTCGGCGTGGCGGTCGACGAGATCGGTCCGTTGTCGAAGTCCGCCACCAACCCGGAAAAAGTGAGCTCGATCTGCGCCGTGCTCGCCGAAACCGATGTCATCAACATGGTGTCGCGCGGGATTCCCACGCCCGACATTCTGAAGGGGATACACATCTCGATGGCTTCGCGACTGGTGAAGCTGCTGAAAGTCACGGGCATCACGCAGGGCACGGTCTTGCTCACCGGCGGGCTGGCGCTCGACGTCGGGCTGCTCGCGGCCCTGCAGGAAGAGCTGGTCGCCGAGAAAATAACAGGCCTCACCGCGGTCAGCCACCCCGAATCGATCTACGCCGGAGCGATCGGGGCGGCGTTATGGGGCGCGTTCCGCCACGGGAAGCTTGCCCAATTGCAGGCGCGCGCTGCCGCCTGAATTTCCCGGGAGAACGATATGGCTCTGCTGATCAACCAGGACTGCACCGAGTGCGACGCATGCATTCCGGTCTGTCCGAACGAGGCGATCACCAAGGGAACACCTTACGTGATCGACGCGCTGCGCTGCACCGAGTGCGTCGGCGCGGAAGACGAGCCGCAGTGCAAGCTGGTCTGCCCCTCGAACTGCATCTTCGAGAATCCGGATTTCCGGGAAACACCGGAAGCGCTCCTGGAGAAATACAAGCAGTTGCATGGGTAGAGCCTCTGTTTTGTCGGTTGCCGCGGGCTGGCGGGGTCGGACATAGCCAGACGAATCGCAGCGCCCCGGTCGCCCCCACCGGAGCGGGAAGACAGTCCTTGTTCACCGAAGCGATACTGCTAGATATTCTTCGCCGCGAAGCGGATTGAAACGCTGCCGACGGGGTCGAGCCTGAATACGATTCCCTCGCCAGCTTCGACCCACAATGGCGGCACGATGGAACCCGTAATGATGATCTGCCCGGCGCGCAAAGTCTGCCCGAAAGCCGCCAGCGTATCGGCAACATGGCGCACGATGTCGATCAGGTCGCCCGTCAGCGCCTGCGGGTCGGAGGTTTGCGCAAACGCGCTGCCGTTTCTTGCGATATGGCCGTGCAGGCCGTCGACCACGCCGCCCGCGCGCGACGCATCGCAGGGGCCGACGATAACGCCACGCTGATAAATGTTGCCGGCGAGGACGCGTTCGACATCGTCCGGCGGTCGATCGACGTCGGCGAGTTCGATCGCGGGGCCCAAGCCTGCAATCGCCGCCTTGACCGTGTCGCGGTCCGCGCCCGCAGACAGGTCGCGGCCCATGTGAACGGCGATCTCGGGCTCCGCGGCCGGCTTACTCCAGCCCGCCAGCGAAACCGTGGCGCCCGTCGCCACGAGCGCCTGGTCGGTCAGAAAGCCGATCAGCGGCGCCTTGATGGCGAACTTCTGCATTGCCGCCGGCGAACCGAATCCGACCTTCCAGCCGAGCGGCCGTTCGCCTGCGCTGAGGCGCTCGCGCCAGCGGCCGAGTTGCACCGCCATGCCGCGCAGGATCCGCGGGTCGTCGATGGTTGAACTCATGACGCGCCGCCCCTGGGATTTCAGTGCGTGCGCCCGCCTTCGACCGATTCGTAACCGGCCGCTTCCAGCGAACCTGCGCCGCTCCAGCCCCAGACCAGAACGACGTCCTGGTCGGAAGTGTTTTTGAAACCGTGCCAGTGGCCGCGCGGCGTGAAGACCACGTCGCCTTCGCCCGATGGTTTTTCACCATCGTCGGTGTACATCACGCCGTGCCCCTTGATGACGATCCAGAACTCATCGCAATTGAAATGCCGATGGCGGTCGTGTTGGGCGCCGGGCGGCAGCACCGTCCAGCCGACCAGCATCTTGTCGGAATTGACGG
>JBGPLD010000124.1:0-5006 GCA_041486325.1 Gammaproteobacteria bacterium | reverse complement strand
GGAAAAGCAGCGGAACACCGATAAGATGCAGCGTGTTCCTGATCCACCAGCCAATCGGAGTGGGACTCTCGTCAGACAAGGCAAGGCGTCCCACAGATTTCTCCGCATTGACGAACTGCTGTAGCTTCGAGAAAAGCTCTCGCGGCGGACTGGCGGTGAAAGCGGGCGCGTGACTCTGGAGATACTCTTCGAGCGCTTCCTTCAACGCCGCCTCTTCGCGAATGCGGCGCACCGTCCGCCCCCGCCAATTCACATAATTCGCAATCGCGGGAGCACTATGTTGCTTCATCCACCCAACGAGATCGGTGTGGGCGGTGAATCTTGCGCAACACGAAAAAATCGCACGCAATCCCTTCTCCGATCGTTTCACCAGCTCTATGAAAAAACTATCTACATCGCCGTCGATGTCGCCCAGGAACGCGAGATAGAGCGGATAAGTGCGAGCAGGGATGCCATAGACGCGAACGTCTGCCAGCGTCTTGTCGTCCAGAATGACGAATCGCGCGAAATGCAACGCGCCGAATAGAGCGAATGGGATCAGCGCGTTGTCGGCGTTCACGCGCCCGGGAGCGTGGTTCATGGAGGCGAGCAGCCCGCGAAGCTCGGTCTCGCGCGGCGGATCGATCGCTGCGAGGACCATGAAGTTTGCCTGCGGAGTCATGGCGCGTCACTCGAAGACTTCGTCTCCGGTCGGTTCGAAATGAGGCACATCGTTCATCGAATGCCGCAACTTTGAAAGTTCCAAATACATCCGGCGCCGGGCCCGACTTTGATTACCTAACGGGCGATGCCCGGCGATGGTATGCCAGGGATTGTAGGAGAGCCGTTTGGCGAATTCCATCTGCGCCGGAGAATCGAAATTCTGCCGGAGCAGACGCAATGTGGCCACTGAGACGCGAGGCGAAAGCTTCTCGGGCCAGAGCACGGCGTTGTTCTCGATGGGCATCAAGTGCGGATCGGTTTGCCGCTGCAGGCGGATGTCGAGCTCGACATCGCCCGCGGTCAGCGCAGCCACCATAGCATTGCGCAGATAATCGTCGGGAGGACGCAAAGGAAGCCGCGGGATTCGAGTCCGTTGCTTCGATTTCGGCCAGACCGAGTATTGCATCGCCTGGCCTTCTCCGAGCAGGTACGGCACGCAACTGAAATAGGGAGCCTCGAACGGGCTACTCTGCGTCTTGATCCACAGCGACTGCATGATGAAGTCGAGTACGTGTGAACGATGGAAGTTGAGGAAATAGAAAATCGACGCGTTCTTCACGCTCTCGATCTGCAACTGCGCGTTCGCCTTGGTATCCGGCGTTACGAAGGTCGGTGTGGAAACGCCGAACATGTCCAGCGTGAACTTCTCCTCATCCATCAACTTCGGTCCGGGCACACCCATCAGCTTGATGCTGATGCTCATGAAGCCCACATCGTCGATGTCGGGCGTGATGTAAGGACCGGGCCCGGAAAAACGCACCCAGGCACGATAAGTGTGCGGCTGCGCGTAGATGCCGTGCCGCAACTCCGCCGGGAGATTGTCGTGAACGATAAACTCCCCGCGCACGATGCCGTGCGTCTTCGTATTTCCCCCTCGCTCGAACCCGCCGGGTTTCCAGAGGTTGCGCATCTGCGTCTGGAAGCTCGAGATGATGGAGTCCAGGTACGCCTCTTCGTCCGGTAAGGGCTTTTCCTCGGCGATTTTCAAATGCTCGTTCGGGCGCCTCATGTTGATCAATGCCGTGGTCAAGGTCGCGATGGGATCGCGGAGTACGGCATCGAACGCCGGACGGAAAAAAGGATCGAATCGGCGTTCGAGATGCACGAAAGACAGGGATGTGTCCGCCAGCCAGTTCAGGAACGCCGATCCGGTATTGGCCCGCGGTACGGGGCGGCTAACGTTTGAGTTCATGGCTGAAATCGATACATCCGTTAAGTGATAGGAAAAACTACAATCCTGCAGGCATACAAGGCCGCAAGGCTTCGTAGCCCTGGGCGAGTACCTGTTCGACTCGCGGCGCTGTGCCGGATTCGGCGCGCAGCAATTCGGTAATCGTGCGCTCGAGCCCTGCGACCGGCGCAGGCGCACTGTAAGCAGTGGCGTTCACCGACGGGACGGGCGGCGGCATCGGCGTCTTGTCACGCATAGCAGGTGCGACCCGCCACATCGCGAGCCGGGCGTAGATTCGCGGGGCACATTGCTTGACGCTCGCCGCGACGCGCTCGCCCGGACCAGCAAGGAAGTTCGGCGGGAAGCGCTCGTTCGTTGCGTGGCAGCGCGCACAGTGCGGATAGAACGCAGCAAAGTCCTCCGCCGGCCCGGCGGTCGGCAGCGGCGATTCCTGGGGCTCGACGCGGGCGGGCGGGAGATGTGAAGCGTCATTGCAGCACCACTCGCGTTGATGAAGCTCGAGCTTTTCAAACAATGCGGCCAATACGCGCGGCCGGCTGAACGGAAGCGCGGAGAAGACGCCCTTGTCTGTCGTATCGGCGGCGAGTGCGGCGATCGCATCGCGCACCGGCGCGAAGTCGTCGACGACGTTGACCACCGCATGGGCAGTGACCTCATGCGTGCCTGCACGCACACTCACGTCCCGCGGTCGCCAGCGAAACTCGACGCTCGCGACGGCGGTGCCGTCCGCCAGCCGCGCACGCATCCCCCGGCTTGCCGGCGCGAGCGTGACACGACCGGCATCCGTGTCGAGGACATGAGTCTTGCTGTCGAGGAGTTGCAGCGGCTCGGCCCCGCCGACGGCGAGTGTGCTCAACTCGCCGCCGATTGCCCGGCCCGCCTTGAGGTCAACGCGGCCGGCGAGGCGCAATGATTGCGGCGATGCCTCATCCCCGGACACGCAGGTGAAGCGCAGCATGCGGTCAGTCCACGCGACCTCGCATGGCGCCCCGTAGCTGCGTCGAGCGGGTCGTGCGCGCGCGGCGCGCCCCGCCAGGTGCTCGTCGAGCATGCGAACGTCGGCCGCAGCAATGAACCCGGCAAGCCCGGCGATGAAACGACGTGCGGTCTCGGGCTGATCGAGGGTCCAGACCTCAAGCGGCGGTCGCGGCGCGAGCGGCTCGAACTGCGCGGAGACGTGAGCGAGCGCGGCACCCTTGGGCTGCGGCGCGTGTTCGGCCGGCAACGGCTCGCGATTCGGGATGTCGGGATTCGGGATCGCGAGCCCGGCGGGCCAGCGTAGGCGCCATTCGCGGGTAAACTCAGGCAGGAAGGCCTCGCGCCACTCGACTGCGCGATCGTCGAAAGCGCGCTCCCCGGTGAGCCGGTACTGAAGCGCAGCGGTGAACGCCGCAGCGCGGCATCGCGTCCCGGCGGCGGCGTTCGGGCCGCAGCCCTCTCTCCACAGCTTTTGATACACCGAGAACAGGTTGGCGCGCTCGGTCGCGTCGTCGAGTGCGTTTGGGATGTCCACGCCGCGCGCAACCGGAATGCCGTAGAAGACCCGCTTTTGTTCCATGAGCAGCGCGGCGATGCGAGGGTTTGCATTGGTTTCGTCCCACACCGGCCGCGAAAATAGCGGCGCGTGATTCTGGTGACAGGCTATGCATACGGCTCGATTGGCGTAGATGACACTGGGCGTAGCGCCGGCACGATAGTCTTTCACTAATTGAAACTCGAAGCGGCCGGCCGTCTCGTTATAGCTGATTACCTCGATCAGATCGGCCTTCTCCTGGTACCCGAGATAAAGCCGATCCATGAGCAGCATCCGAGGGCGAATGGAGGGCGCCGCATCGATCGGCTCGCTGTCCACCGCGACGACAGCGCGCGGGTATTTAAAGAATTCCGGATCTGCCGCGTTCCGCTGCAGGGAGCGACCCAAAGGGATCAGGACGCGCTTGAGGCAGGAAGATTGGGCGGTGCCATTGCCCGCCCCCTTGGAAGCGGTACGATCGTCTTCCGCGCACCCCAGACGAAGTTCTATCTTCCTCGTCAGCGCCTCGAATGGAAACGGCACCTTGGAATAATCGCCATCCATAATCAGAAAATCGAAAAGCGAGCGCCCCACCGGCGGTAAGCTCTCGCCGGATAGCGCCGGATCAGCCGCCCACACAGGGGCTTGCGGCTGGGCGGGACTCGAGGGTTGCTTCACCTGTACGCTGTCCTCGTTCCAGCCTCCCTTTCCACTCCAATGCCCGAGCGCCGCGAACACCAGCGAGACCAGCACTATCAGCATGGCCGCAGATTTGAGCGGGAAATTCATTTACTTTGCCTCTGCAGTTCTGCCTTGTCCGCACAGCGCCCATCTCGACATTGAGCGCTTCGCTAGCCCGGAGAATGGGGCCCGTATTCCTCCTCATTTCGCCGCGGCCGTTACCCGTTGCTGTGTGCCGGTCCAGCAGTCCTCTTTGATCTGGCCGGTCTTGAGGAACACGGGGCCATCGCGCTCGGCGATCTCCTTGTTGTAAAGCGTGAAGGTCAGCAAAAAACCCCGGTCGGCATACGCGCGACCCAGATAGAGCCCTGGACGCACCATGCGGATTTCGTCACGCACCCTCAGGCCGCGCCGACCGGCGAGGAAGTCGGGCTTTTCCTGATAGCCGGGGATCTCGTCGGTGAAGAAATAATCAATGATGATGGATTCGCGTCGTGCATCGAGCAAACTCTGGCCGCAGTAGAGCTTCGCCGGAAACAGGAGCGAGGATTCTTTGCCGTTTACGCTGATCTTTTTCGGCTCGCCTTCGACCAACCCTGCTTTTTTCAGGACATCGAGGTGGTCAATGCGGTTTCTCAAAACGCGCTCCTCGCGGAAAAATACCTTACCCTTCCACAAGGATTCGCCGAGCTTTTCGAGCTGGAGGCCCTTGAGCTGCAGCACCAGACCTCCAACGCCGCCGGCGATCTCGGCTGCCCGGAATTGGCCGCTCGATCCGCGCGCCAGCAATATTTTGCCCTCGAACGGGCCATCCGGAATCGGGCCGGCCGTGAGTCGCGCGTAGATCTGGTCGATCTGTTCCTGGTCCAGCGCTTCCAGATTCTCGGGTGTGATTTTTTCAAGGTCCGCCACGGCCAG
>JBGPLD010000123.1:0-5021 GCA_041486325.1 Gammaproteobacteria bacterium | reverse complement strand
TGAAGCCCCGCCCGCAATATCCGTCGAATTGCCGGACGGCCGGCGGACGCGGATGGATGCCGCGCCCGGAATAGATGCCAATTCGGCCAAGACTGTATAGAATCGTCCGTTCGCATCTTTTGGAGGAGGAGCCATGATTCTCCCGACAATACGTAAGGCCAATATCGCCGTTCTGGCGCTCGCCGTATGCGCGGCGCCCGCAGCGGCGCAGACCATCAAGATCGGCTCGATCCTCACCTTGTCCGGGCCGAATGCGACGCTGGGCGACAACATGGACAAGGCCATCAAGCTCTACATGAAGCTGAACCAGGACAAGCTTCCGCCGGGCGTTAAGATCGAGATCATCACTCGCGATGACGGCGGACCCAATCCGGACAAGGCCAAGCAGCTCGTTCAAGAGCTCATCGTGCGCGACAAGATCCAGATCCTGACCGGACTGACATGGACCCCGAATGCCATGTCGGCGGCGGCGCTCACCACGGAGGCGAAGGTGCCGATGGTGATCATGAACGCCGGCACTTCGGTGATTACCACCATGTCGCCTTATATCGCGCGATTGTCGTTCACCCTGTGGCAATCGAGCCTGCCGATGGGGACCTGGGCGGCAAAAAGATTCAAGACGGCCTACGTCGCCATCAGCGACTTCGGTCCTGGGCACGACGCCGAAGCAGCCTTCTCCAAGGGGTTTACGGACGCGGGGGGCAAGGTCATCGGAAACGTGCGTATTCCGCTTGCGAATCCCGATTTTGCGCCGTACATGCAGCGGGTCAAGGACGCGAAGCCCGATGCACTATTTGTGTTTGTTCCAGCCGGCAAGCAGGCAACAGCGGTCATGAAGGCGTTCGGCGATCTCGGCCTGGGGCAGGCGGGCATCAAGCTGATAGGCCCGGGGGACATTACTACCGACGAGGAGCTGCCGAACATGGGCGATGTGCCGCTGGGCGTGCTCACCGTTTTCCACTACTCGGCAGCGGCCGAGCGTCCCGCGAACAAGTCTTTCATCGCCGCGTGGAAAAAGGAATACGGCGAGAAATCCATTCCGAGCTTCATGTCGGTTGGTGCCTGGGACGGCATGGATGCGATCTACTACGCAATCCGCG
The DNA here is from genome assembly GCA_041486325.1 of Gammaproteobacteria bacterium. Taxonomy (GTDB): domain Bacteria; phylum Pseudomonadota; class Gammaproteobacteria; order Burkholderiales; family SG8-39; genus VBDM01. Next base: position 3,921 of record JBGPLD010000123.1, on the reverse strand, counting down.
AGCAGAAGGGCCAGTTCGATCCGGACAAGACCATGGCGCTGCTGAAGACCTACAAGAATCCGAACAGCCCGCGCGGACCGATCTCGATTGATCCCGAAACCCGCGACATCGTCCAGAACGAGTACCTGCGCGAAGTACGCAGGGTCGGTGGCCAGCTCGTCAACGTCGAGCTCGAGACAGTCGAGACTGCGGTCAAGGATCCCTGGAAAATAATCAACAACAAGAAATAGTTCGCTTCCGAACCCCTCCGCGCCACGCCGAAAGTGCCGCGGGGTTAAGCTGCGCGCGGCTCCGCCGCACCCCGCCTGAGCGCTGAAGCATGGAGGGATTGCTTTCATCTGTCGTGAGCGTTGCCTTTCACGGCACTGCTTTCGGCATGATCCTGTACGTGATTTCGGTCGGCCTGTCGGTGACGATGGGCCTGATGGGATTCGTGAACCTCGCCCACGGCGTGTTCGCGATGGCAGGTGGCTACATCCTGACTTCCGCCATCAGCCGCCTCGGCGTACCTTTTCCGTTCGCGCTCGCAGTCGCGTTCGTCGCCGTCGCCTTGGGAAGCGTAATTCTCGAACGGCTGCTCTACTCTCGCTTGTACACCGCCGGTGATCTCGAGCAGGTGCTTTTCACGATCGGACTCATCTTCATGTCAGTGGCGGTTGCAAGAATGATTTTCGGCACGCTCCAGCAGCCTGTGATCCTTCCGGAATACCTGAAAGGCCAGTTTCCCCTGCTCGGCCGCGATTTCCCTGCTTACCGCGTGTTCATCATCGTATTCAGCGCGGCAATGGTTGCGCTTCTCTGGTTCGGCGTGGAGCGCACCCGCTGGGGCGCCATGGTGCGCGCCGCCGTGGACAACCGGACCATGGCGCAATCGGTGGGCATCGACACCAAGCGTCTTTTCACGCTGACTTTCGCGCTTGGCAGCGGGCTCGCGGGACTTGGAGGAGCGCTGGGGGCCGACATCATCGCAATCCAGCCGACCTATCCCTTCGAGAACCTGGTGTACTTCCTGATCGTGGTCTCGGTTGGAGGTCTGGGTAGCCTGCGCGGCCCATTCGCGGCGGCACTGCTGATCGGCATTGCCGACACCGCATGCAAGTATTGGTTGCCGCAATTCGGCGCGTTTCTGATCTACGCCGCCACGATAGCAATTCTCCTGTGGCGGCCGGCGGGATTGTTCGGGAGACGAATATGAGGCGGGAAGCAGGGGCCGCCGGAGGGCAGAAGAGGGGCCCCTGCTCCGCCTCGCCGGCCGCCCCGCTCTGCGGGGATGCGACCGAGCCGAACTGGCCGAGCCGCCGACAGGACGCTCAGAAAAGAATCGCGACTTGTTCGGAGGCGGCAACGTGACGCATTCCGGCGGCTACAGCGCCGACCCCCGCATACGCTGGGTCGAGTGGCTGCCCTGGCTGGTTGCGATCGCCGGTTTTTTTCTTCTGCCCGAATATCTTTCCCTCGGGGCGCGCATTCTCATCTACATTCTGTACGCGCTCTCGCTCGACCTGATCCTCGGCTACGCGGGAATCATCACGCTGGGCCACAGCGCCTACTTCGGCTTTGGCGCATATGCAGCGGGCATTCTCGCTGCGAAGCTCGGTGTCACCGATCCGTTGCTGCAAGTCGCGGCCGCTGCAGCTGCCGGAGGCCTGCTGGGTGCCGCAACGGGCGCAATTATTCTTAGAACCAAGGGATTGACCCTCCTGATGCTCACGCTGGCGATCACGTCGCTCTGCCTCGAGATTGCCAACAAGGCAACGTATTACACCGGCGGCGCGGACGGCCTGTCGGGGGTCGTCGTTGCGCCGGTACTCGGCCAGTTCAGGTTCGACATGTTCGGCAAGACCGCCTACCTCTACTGCCTCGTAACCCTGCTCATCGGCTGGTGGGTCGTGCGGCGCATGATCTACTCGCCGTTTGGCGCCTCGCTCACCGGACTGCGCGAGAACAGCTTGCGCATGCACGCAATCGGCGCGCCCGTGTATTGGCGCCTGGTATTGGTGTATTCGATATCGGCGACGATCGCCGGCATAGCCGGGGCGCTGCTGACGCAGACCAATCAGTTCGTCGGCCTGAACGTGCTCGGCTTCGAGACGGCGGGCGAATTGCTGGTGATGCTGATTCTCGGGGGCGTCGGCCGCATCTACGGCGCCTTCATCGGGCCGCTCGTCTACTTGATCGCGCAGGATTTGCTTGCCAAGCAGTTTCCCGAGTACTGGTACTTTGGCATCGGCGCCATGCTGGTGCTGGTCGTGATGTTCGCCCGCGGCGGCATTCTGGGGATCACCGACGGCCTTCTCGCCCGGCTGCGGAGGAAAGCATGAGCATGGCGCTGGAAACCCGCAGCCTGTGCAAGAGTTTTGGCGCGCTTACAGTGGCGGACAACATTCATTTCCGCCTCGAAAGCGGGGCGCGCCATGCGCTTATCGGGCCGAACGGCGCGGGCAAGACTACTTTCGTGAACATGCTCACCGGCGTGCTCGCGCCCTCCTCCGGCCGGATCATACTCGGCGCCAACGACATTACCGACGTATCGCAGGCCGCGCGGGTCAAACGCGGCCTCGGCCGCACGTTCCAGATCAATGCGCTGTTCCGCAAGCTGTCGGTGCTCGATAACGTCGCCCTGGGCGTGGCCGAACGCCGCGGCGTCGCGCGCAGCATGTGGCGCCACGCGAGCGGCCATCGCGACCTGAGGGACGAGAGCCTGGAGCTGCTCGCCTCGCTCGGGATCGCCGACGACGCGGGGCAACGCGTGCTCGATCTGCCTTACGGCAAGCAGCGCCTGGTCGAGATCGCCATTGCCCTCGGGCTCAAGCCGAAGGTCCTGCTGCTCGATGAGCCGGCAGCCGGCGTGCCTTCGACCGAAGCCGAGCGCATCCTTCAGGTGCTTGACAACCTGCCGAAGGAAATCGCCATTCTGATCATCGAACACGACATGGATCTCGTGTTCCGCTTCGCGCGGCGCATCACCGTTCTCGTGCAAGGCGAAGTCCTTCTCGAGGGCACGCCCGACGAGATCGCCAAGGATCGGCGCGTGCACCAGGTCTATCTGGGAGAGCAGCAGCATGCGTGACAGCTATGCGAACAAGAGGGCACACCCCCTTGCATATCCCCCATTCCAGAGGGAGTTCTGATTGCCAATGCCGCTCAATCGGACTTCCCCTGCTGCATTGCGCCTGAGAGGGGTGCGCGCAGGCTACGGCGAGACCGTGGTCCTCGAGGACATCGAGTTCACCCTCCCCGAGCGCGGTTCGCTCGCGGTTCTCGGCCGCAACGGCGTAGGCAAGACGACTCTGCTTGCGACCGTGATGGGGCATACCACCTTCCACGCCGGGAGCATCGAGTACAACGGCCAGCCGATCGCCCGGCTGCCGGTATACGCGCGGTCCAAGCTTGGCATAGGCTTCGTGCCGCAGGCGCGCGAGATCTTTCCCTCGCTCACGGTGGAGGAAAATCTGGTCATCGCCGAGCGTCCGGGACGATGGACACTGGAGCGCGTATACGAGCTGTTTCCGCGGCTCGCCGAGCGGCGCAGCCACTGGGGAAACCAGATCTCCGGCGGTGAGCAGCAGATGCTTGCCATCGGCCGCGCCCTGATGGGCAACCCTTCTCTGCTGCTGATGGACGAGCCTCTCGAAGGACTCGCGCCCATCATCGTCGAATCGCTGCTGCAGGCGATGCAGCGCCTCATCCGCGAAGATTCTCTTGCGGTGATTCTGGTGGAGCAGCACGCAAAGCTCGCGCTCGGAGTAACCGAGAGCGCGATGGTGCTCAACCGCGGCCGCCTTGCCTATAATGGACCCAGCGCAGACCTGCTCGCCGACCCGCAGCGCCTCACGAGCCTCGTTGTGGCGCAGTAAACAGCGGGCATCCGACGGGGGCCGGAATGCGGCCATATCGCTTTTCGCACTCGTTTTTCTTGCC
>JBGPLD010000122.1:0-5050 GCA_041486325.1 Gammaproteobacteria bacterium | reverse complement strand
CATCAGGACGGCGCACTTGGGACTCCGGCCGGGCGATGCTTGACAAGCTATAACGCGGCGCGTTATAGTCTGCGCCGATCATGGGCCTTGTACACGCGACCATCAGTTTGAAGAATCCGCGTCGCCCGGAGCTGCGGCAGGTGGTAGCGCGCGCACTCGCCGACACCGGAGCGTTGCATTTGTGCATCCCCGCGCATGTTGCGGTCAAGCTCAGGCTCGAGCAGCTTTATGAGCGCGAAGTTACCACTGCCGACGGTTCGAAGTGCCTGTGCGCCTACGTGGGCCCGATAGAGATACGTTTTGGAGACCGGGCTTGTTTCACCGGGGCGCTCGTCCTCGGGGACGAGGTGCTTCTGGGAGCCGTGCCCATGGAAGACATGGATCTCGTGGTCTCTTCGGCACTGCGCAGCGTGACGGTAAATCCTGCGAGCCCCAATATTCCGTCATCGATTGCCAAGCAGTTCAATTGAAGCCATCCCGTGAAGAAGCTCCGCAATAATCAGCCGGGCGAGGTGCTGCTCGCAAAATTCATGGTTCCGCTCGGAATCAGCCAGAACGCGCTCGCGCGCGCGACTGAAGTTCCTCCGCGCCGCATCAACGAGATCGTGCTCGGCAAGCGCGCCATCACGGCCGACACGGCGTTGCGGCTGGCCACCTTCTTCGGCACGTCCGAAGGATTCTGGCTGGGGCTGCAGGCGGATTTCGATCTCGCGGAAACCCGCCGCGGGATCGGCAAGGAGCTCCTGCGCGTGGAGCAGGCTCGCGCGGAGTATCGGGTGACGCAGCGGAAGCGATAGCCCGACTGAGCGCCATTCCATGACGGCGGACCTTGATAAACATATCACCTGGGGATATGGTGGCGTTTTCGCTGCTTGCACTTGAAACAATACCGGAGGCGAAGCAATGACCGAAGCAGCTAAAACCGTGAGCGTCCAGGCGCGCAAGCTCTCTCCTTCGGAGCGCCTTGAACTCGTGGACGATATTCTTGCGAGCCTCGACGAGCCCGACCCGAATATCGATCGGCTCTGGGCCAAGGAGGCCGAGGACCGTCTCGCCGCCTATCGCCGCGGCGAGATCAAGGCAATACCGCTGGAACAGGTGCTGGCGAAGTACCGCGGGAAGTGAACGTCCGCGTTCTCGAAGTCGCCCAGCAGGAGCTCGACGAAGCTGTTTCGTATTACAACGGTCAAGTCGCCGGACTGGGCAACGCGTTTTTGCTGGAGACGATCGCATCAATCGAACGCATCCGGTAATTTCCCGATGCGTGGCATCCGCTCGGCGAGAATGTTCGTCGCTGCCGGCTCCGCCGATTCCCTTATGGTTTGATCTATCACGCGGACGAAACCGGCGTTCTGGTGGTTGCGGTGGCGCATACGCATCGGCGGCCGGACTATTGGCGCGACAGGCTGAAGGGACGATAGTTCGACCAGCTGACTATTCCTGCCCTATCTCCTCCCGGTACAGCCGCCGCTTCGCTTCTTCCTTGAGCGCGTCGTCGACTACCCGCATGACGCTCCCTACATCGACCGCTTTCTCGACGCGCTCGAAGCGCCCGGTCAGCTCGCTCTCCGGGTGTAGCTTGCCGCTCTGGTAGAGCGACCAGATCTCTTTACCATACTTCGTTGCCAATATTTCCGGAGCAAATCGGCCGAAGTAGGCGGCCAGATTGCCGACGTCCCGCTCAAGCATGCGGCTCGCGTGGGCGTTGCCCGCGGCGTCGACGGCCTGGGGCAGGTCGATGATCACCGGTCCTTCGCTTCCGAGGAGCACGTTGTATTCCGACAGGTCGCCGTGGACGACTCCGGCGCAGAGCATGCGGACGACTTCCCGGATCAGCGTGAGGTGAAACTCGCGCGCCTGCTCCGGCGTGAGCGCCACGTCGTTGAGCCTCGGGGCGGGGTGGCCCTCGCTGTCCGTGACCAGTTCCATCAGCAGCACGCCGTCCATGAAGTTGTACGGCCGCGGCACGCGCACGCCGGCGGCGGCGAGGCGGACCAAGGCGTCGACCTCGGCGCTTTGCCAGGCCTCTTCTTTCGCCTTGCGTCCGTAGCGGCTGCCTTTCTCCATGGCGCGGGCGCGACGGCTGTTTTTCACCTTGCGGCCTTCGGTGTAATCGACGCTCTGGCGGAAGCTGCGCTGCTCGGCCTCCTTGTAGATCTTCGCGCAGCGGAACTCGTCCCCGCAGCGGACGACGTAGATCATCGCCTCCTTGCCGCTCATGAGCTGGCGGCTCACCGAATCGACGAGGCCGGCCTCGACGAGGGGTTCGATTCTTCGCGGGATTTTCATGGGCGCGCTCCCGGGCTCAATGGCATGGCCCGGGCGCGCGGAGACGGCGCCTTCAATCCAAAGGGCCCATCACGGAGCCCCTTCATTGGGTCGCCGCTTGTGGAATTTCCTGAAGGACTTCTTGCCCTGTGGGCCGCCGCCGGGCCTGGGTTGACCCGCGGTTCCAGGGGTGTTCGGCCGCGCTCCCTGCTGCCGCGGAGCCTCCTGTCGATTCCCCGAAGCGAGCTTGATTTCAAGCTCGTTCAGCTCATCCCATTGGGCTTCGGTTCGCTGCACCTCCGGTATCGCGAGGAGCTCTTGCAGGCGCTGACGGGGGGGAACCGGTTGCGGTGCAACCGTGGCGGCAGGGTCTGGTGCCGCAGAATCAGCCATCTTCTCTCCCTACATCTGCGCCTTTATATGCGCTTTCGACTTTCTGCCGGGACTGGCAGGCGGAATATATCCTGCGATCCGGCAGAGCAGGCCCTCGCTCTTCTTGCCGTTGTTGTATCGAATCGACTGACACAGCATGACCTCGCCTTTGGCGGACAGCCTGGACACACCGAGTCGGACATTTTCAAGCGAGATTCCCGTGTCTGTCGCGATCTCCGAGTCGAGCCGTTCACCGCGGTCTTTCAGGTATTTCAGTATTTCTTGCAAGTCGGATACTCCTTTTCTGTGCTTCGGGCATGCCTTGGCACCCCAAAAGCGGAGCCGTATGTTACGGCAAAGCGACCGACCCCATATGAATTCTTTCACCCGGACCCCCGGCTTCACCGGCAAGGCCTTGATCGGCCAGCGATCTGCATTACCATACGCAAACTGCCACGTACCGGAGGACACCATGAAAATCATGCAAATTGCGCTCGCCGCACTTGCGCTCGCGCTCGCCGGCGGCGCCACGGCGCAGAGCTTGAGGGACCAGATCGTCGGCACCTGGGATTTCATCGTCGCCGAGGTCACGGCGCCGGACGGCAAGAAGTCGTATCCGTTCGGCGAGACGCCGAAGGGCATCCTCATCTTCACGGCCGACGGCCGCTTCGCGCAAGTCCACGTGGCGAGCGACGTGCCCAGGATCGCATCCAACAACCGCCTGACCGGAACGCCTGAGGAGTACCAGGGCATCATGCGCCGCAGCCTCTCGGTGTTCGGCACCTACACGATTGACGAGGACAGGAAGACGGTCACCTACAAGATCGTATCGAGCTCCTTCCCGAACTGGGAGGGCGAGGCGCAGACGCGCTCGATCGACCGGCTCACCGCCGAGGAGTTCCGGAACACCAATCCGAACGTGGCCGGCGGCCGCGGGTCCGCGTCGAATTTCTACAAGAGGGCGAAGTAGGGCGGTCGCATCGGGCGGTTTTGTAAACTATCATGGGCGCATCGCAGCTTGAGGGCCATGTGAGTTTTCCCATCCGTGATGATCGGCGCACCTGGTGATCCGCTTGCCTCGTTCCGGCTCGACGACCGGCTGATCGTCGTGACCGGAGCGAGCGAAGGCATCGGGCGCGCATTCGCCGAGTGCTTCGCCCGCGCCGGCGCCTTCCTTATCCTGGCAAGCCGGCGCAAAGACAAGCTCGAAACCGTGCGACAGTCGATCGTCGCTTCCGGCGGGCGCGCCGAGGTCGTGACTACCGACGTGACGCGGCTCGACGACATCCGCAATCTGGCGGATGCCGTCGGCCGGCTGGCAAAGGGAAACGACCGCCGGCTCGTTCTCGTGAACAACGCCGGGTTTGGTTTCACCATGCCGGCGCTGGATACCGCCGAGCAGGACTGGGACTTGCTGTTCGACACCCATGTAAAGGGCACTTTCTTCTGCTCGCAAAAGATCGGCGCCATGATGATCGAGCGCGGCTACGGCAAGATCGTCAATCTAAGTTCTGCCTGGTCGGACGCGACCGATGTCGGAAAGAGCGCTTACTGCGCCGCCAAAGCCGCCGTATCGCATCTTACCGCGGCGCTTTCGACCGAATGGGCGCCGCTCGGGGTGCGCGTAAACGCCCTGGCGCCGACCGCCACCATGACGGACTTCACCGCCAAGGTGATGGCCTCCAATCCGGAACGGGCGAAGCGACTGCTCGGCCGCATCAAGCTCGGACGTTTCGCGCAGCCCTCGGATCTGCTGGGCGCGGCGTTGTTCCTCGCAAGCAGCGCATCGGATTTCGTTACCGGCCAGACGCTGTTCGTCGACGGCGGGTTCACGACGTGAGCCTGAAGATCGGAATCCTGCCGGGCGACGACATCGGCCTCGAGGTCGTTCCGGAATGTGTCAAGGTCATGAAAGCGGCCGCCTTGCGCTCCGGGCTTGCCATCGACTGGCAGCCGCTTCCCATCGGCAAGCGCGGGCACGAGGAGCACGGCGATACGCTTCCCGGCGTGACCGAGCAGGCGCTTCGCGGGCTCGACGGCTGGGTGATGGGACCGATCGGCCACGCCGCCTATCCGCGCGGCGATCCGACCTGGGTCATGCCCCCGGTGCGCAAGAAATTCGAGCTGTTCGCCGCGGTACGGCCCGCGCTCTCGCATGCGAGCATTGCTTCGGTCCACAAGAACGTCGACATCGTTTTCGTGCGCGAGCTGACCGAGGGCATGCTCTATTCGGAGACCGTCGTTGCCGGCGCCCCGGAGTTCCGGCCCAACGATGACATCACCGTCGCCATGCGCGTGATCACCCGCAAGGGCGCGCATCGCGTCGCGCGCGAGGCGTTCGAGATTGCGCGCACGCGGCCGCGAAAGAAAGTGACCGCCGCGCACAAGGAGCCGGTGTACCGGCTCGCCT